>CAJXQE010000115.1 GCA_913058215.1 uncultured Verrucomicrobiales bacterium | reverse complement strand
ATCTACACTATCCTCTTCGTCGGCAGCGTCAGATGTGTATAAGAGACAGCTGTATACCTTTCTCCACGAATGCCAATCTCTTCTTCAAAAGTCAGATTCTCAAGTTCTCCACCTAATTCGGTGGCTTTCTTCAATGAGCCATTCAATTTCCTAATTAATCTCTCCTTCAGGGCTCTCTCAGCGTTTCTAAGAGCAAAAAACGCTTCAATATTTCCCTCCGCTAGTTCAGCCAATTTTTGATTCATAAGGTTACTAGAATTTTGATTTGTAAGACGCTTTATGAGGTTGAAATACTGAACAATACTTTCCCGAACAATTGGAATTGCTGCTGCTTCCTTGTGACAGTTGTCGAGCCATTCAACAATATCGCCACTATAGGAGGCGGAGATGAGGTCAATCTTTTTCCCCTTTTCTATCTTTTTACGTGTCACTTCATCAGGACCTTCCCCATACAAAGTCAAATAGATCAGAACGTCTCCTTCGCTCAACCAATTTGCGTATCGGACCAACTGGTTTTCCTGATCTGCGGCATAGATTTTATTTTCAATTGCGACGCTTCTGCCTTTCCCGTCTTGAATCAGAATATCCATTCGCCCTCCGGCGGCATCAGTCTTCGGACCGAGGTATTTTTCCAGCTTTATGGTTGAAGTCTTTGTATCGATCCGGCCTGTCAGTTCCATCTTCTCAAGAAATGCCTTCAAAAATACATCCCCTTGTCCGTGCGATCCATTCGGACTCAAAATATCCCCAAGAAGAGCAGAATGAGTTCCAACCTCGTAGTGTCCGATCCGCAGAATTTCGAAAAGGTTGAAATTCTCTCCTGTCAAACGCGCACACTCCTCCTGCTGATCCACAATATGCGCGGATTCCCAAAGCAATTGGCGACAGTCAGACATGATATTTACTTCGGCTGTGCCTTTTTCACTCACTTCATTCATCTAATCATTTCTCAACATTGCCACCCCGAAACTTCTCCCAGATCCTCACCAGCGCCAGAGTATCCAGCTCACAATACGTAAGCAACTGTTCCTCAATTTCCTGTTTCCTGACATCCGTTGTCCCCGGCAATAGAATCTCCTTATACGCCTCAACTGCCATTCCTCCATCGCTTACGCCGTCGAGGTCACCGTAGGAGAGATCGGGACAGATAGCCGGAAGAACAGCCTTCAAGCTCCAACTGCCGTGCTGATCCGGGTGGTAGTAGTGGTTTCTTGCCACCGGGAGTAGATCAACCACCCGCTCGATGATGGCGGTGAGACCATCCGCATATTCCGGAAACCGTTCGGCGAGTTCTCTCATCACCCGCTTTTCAAAGCCGGCATTGTAGACAAAAACGGGACCAGTGGATCCACATGCTTTGATAAGTGAACTGGCTAGACTTCCTGAGGGATCAGACCCGCTCAGGTCAAGAAAGGCCTCATGCTGCGTTTCATCTGATTCATACAGATGATGCAGACTGTATTGAAAGGGAATCTGCTGATAGGGGCGTGTGCCTTTCCAAATCGGGACAGCCAGCATCACCGTTTCAAAGTCCAGGAAAAAGGCCGGATAGCCCAGGTTAGCCAAAGCGTTCGTTGCGCCCTCCTGGTCGAAGTAGGCTTCACCGAGAAGGGATTGATCTTTCACTCTCAGCTGCGGTGCAGACAAATACTCATTCGGCACCTCCCGAAGATCCTCAATTCCCTGGGCGATGATGTTTGCCTTTTTGGGGTTTCGGAAATTTGGTAATGAACTCAGAGGGAACCTCACCTCCTCTTCATCCCGATTGCAGTGCCCGATGAAGGGACAGTCGTAAGGCTGAGAACAATGATCACCTGTCTCGACCTCGGGCTCGGCTGTCATTTTGACGACAGTCTGGGCATCATCAAGCCAACCGGCGACTTCGTCCCGACGCGACCGGGCATCGTCCGTCAGATCCACTTCGTAAAGCAATCCTTTGTAGTCACCGTCTCCCTGATAAACGAACTGGTTATCGACATGAGCCAGCGAAATCGAGGAGAGTTTGATTCCGGCGGATTCAGCCACAAAATTCTGCACCGCGATATCATCGTGGTAGATCTCTTTTACGGAGGTAGATGCCTTCACCTCGACCATCCTCCAGCTTACCCCCTCATCGGTTTTCTCCGGGATCATCACGTCCGCGAAGGCCAGGGCTCCGGCTGCCTGCATTCCCGCCTCAAATACGATCCTGGATCCGTCCTGCAAATGCTTGGCACTCTCGGCAAAGGCCTTTGAGAATCCCAGTTCTTCGATATCAATCAGGACTGCGTTTCCCTCCTCGTTATAAATATCCTGAGAGACATCCCCCACTTCGTATCCAATCGCGAAGGCCATCTCCGATCCGGAATCGTCACGCAGCTCCTTCCGGTGCACTTCCAGCCAGAGGCGTTTGTGACATTGGCGGTAAGCCATGATTTTTGATTTGGATAGGTTCGGCATGAATTTCTTTAAAGGGACTGCTGTAGTTCTTATGCCGCGGAATTTGAATCATTGCGGGAAAGTCTCAGGATTCTTTACCGCTTAAATTAACGGAGGGGTAGGACAAAGACAGGGGCATACAATAAAAAAGCATCAGTTCAGTGTTGTCTCCTTCCCATCAGGAAGCAATGCAGCAGTCCCCTCCCGGACCACAACATCCTCATTTTTAAAAAAGAACAGTTTCGACGTTGCAAGGCCTACACCGCGAATTCAGATCCGAATTCACGCAAAGCAACATCAACCTGTTTATTCAAAATGAGAGATCTACCATTCGTTACTATCAAAGAAATCCTGACCGATGACCCCTGCCTTCCCCTTCTCGGAACTGTCTTCCGCTGTGTCGACGACGAATTTGATTCGCCGGACAGAGTGGGAGAAGTCTTCGGAACCGCTCCCGAGGAAAGTGGGGAGTATCTCCTGACCGAAATTCACTTTTCCACTCAGGGATTCGTCGGGAACTTTCGAGAATTCCCACCATGCGCACACCATTACGGGTTTCAGCTCCGTCGTTTTGAGACTCTTACCGGACCTCATCCCAATTCATTCCCCTCCGGACCTGAGAAAAGCAGGATCAGCCGGGCAAAGTTCGCTCTCCGGGAGTATCAGCCGCCCGGTCTCGACAGCGTCCTCTATACGGAGATTCTGCGACCGGAAGATCAATTGCCGGTTTTCGTCTACAACTTTGAACCGAGAATTCTAGAGTATCCGGTTACTCCATTTCCCCACCTGTAGGTGTCGAACTGGCAACACCCCTCAAGCTGTGATACCGCTTTCCCCATGGCTCGCTGGTTTTACAATCGTCCCGAAGAATGTTGCGACGAATCCGAAGTGAAAGTCGCGACCAAGCTGCGTCGACTCAGCAAGCGGTGGACGATCCGGTGGGGTTTCTATTATGAGGATAACAATGGAGTGCGGCGCGAGGGGGACTTTCTCCTCTTCGATCCCAGGCACGGGTTGCTCGTCCTGGAAGTGAAGGGCTTCCGGCTCCGCGGATTCGCGCCAACCGGGAAATGGGAAGGCGATCCCGGGAGCAACAAGGATCATCCGATCTACCAGCTCGATCAGGAATTCGCAGCTGTCCTGAAAGCGCTCGAAAATGTTCAACCCGGCTGGCGACCCGTCTCCAAGGCGCTCTGTCTTCCCAACGAGGTGATTCCCGAGGGTCAGAAGACCTACCAGGACATTCCCCGCGAGCTCATCGTCGATGGTCGTGATCTCGAAAAGATCGACTCGATCTTTGGACGATTCTTTGGCGGGGAGCAGCCGCGCAACATTGAGCAGCACCGCGATGTCTTTCTGCAGGCCTATGGTAAGGGTGGCAGCCCGGAGGAGCTGAAACATTTTATCGACCACAACGAGGTCATCTTTCGCAAGCAACTCACACGCCAGTATCAGCTTCTCGATATCCTTGAAGGCAATCAACAGCTCTTCATCGAAGGCGGCGCGGGAACGGGCAAAACCTGGAACGCGGTGGAAAAAGCGGCTCGACTGGCCGAAGCAGGAGACGGTGCCGATGTGCTCCTGCTCTGCTACAACATCGCACTCGGACGTTTTCTTCGAGATCTCGTGAAGCGTCGCCCACTTAACCAGGGTTCCATCACTGTGTTCCAATGGGAGGAATTGGCCGATCATATTCTGGATGCCTGTGGGATGGAGAACGAGCCTCCAGCGGCGGATGCCAGTTACGAGAAGAAGCAGCAATACTTTGACCACGACCTTCCCGGGCTCCTTCTCGAATGTGTCCGGGAAGAAGAGTTTGCCGATCGGCTCCCCCGCTTCGATGCCCTCGTCGTCGATGAGGCGCAGGACCATGACACGGCATTTCCGGAGGCCCTAAATGATAGTGGACTCCACACCGAGTGTGGATGGTGGTCGATCTACTTCGCGCTTTTGAACAACGGAACGAAAGCTCCCGCAACGCTCTTTTTCGATCAGGCCCAGCGCCCACCCTTCCGAGGATCGGGAGGATTCGATGCGCAAATTCTTGCCGAACAGCTCAGCCAGCCAGCCTTCGCCCGACTGCCGCATGCCCTTCGCTACACGCAACCGATCTATGATTTCCTGCAGACGCTCAACGCCCCGGGCACGGAGCGACTCCTTGAGCAGCTCTGCGAACCGGACGACCTCCCCGAAGGACCCGAGGTCGTGGCGGTTGACCTTAATGACCCCTCTCCTGATCAAGTTTGCACCGCCGTGGAGGAGATCATCAGAAGCTGGGTCGATGATGGCTACTGCCAGCCGGAAGACATTCTGATTCTCCACGCTCGCACTCAACTGAATGACAGCGCCCTCGGTGCCTGCGATTCGCTGGGTGGATTGCCACTCGTCGAATATGGAGATTCCGGGATCGGAGATAAGAAATGTATCCGACACCTTTCGATTAACCGGGCTAAGGGCCTCGACTCGCTCGCGGTAATCATAATCGGCGTGTGGCCTTTCCAGAAGATCCGACAATCCGACGGCCAGTATACCTATTTCATGGGAGCGAGCCGAGCGAAGCAGTTGCTCGGAATTGTGCACAGCTAGACGACGACAAGATTACCCACTCGAAACGATTTGATGACCGAAGAAGACTTCCAGAATTTTGCCAACCACGTCGATTGGACTTTCGCCAAGAGCGTTCCAAACTGGCCGCATTTCTACATCGTGGAGAAGGAGCTCGATGATCTTGATGCCTACGCGGCCGCCCGGGTCTTCATCCGCGATCAAGGGTATGACGGCCACTTCTTCGATCTGGACGTTCGTTACTACGATGTTGATGGATGGACCTACTGGTCATCGCCTCTAGCCAAGCCGGTCGAAGATCAATACATGATCAACCGCTGTCGGAAGGAATATACTTGGGATGCACTTTCCAGTGCGGGTGAGTTACCATCCGAAGAGTTCCAGGAAGAAGGTCTGTCGCTCTCCCCGGTATTGGAGGATCAAGATTTTCAATCCCTGGTTCGAGATTCGAGAGGAAGCGCCTTCACCGTGTTCGATGTGCTCGGCACTGCCGACTATGAGATTCGGCACAGCAATGTCCTCTCATGGCTGCTCGACCGGGAGGGCAACCACGGGAAGGGATCGTCCTTTCTGGAGATGCTCTGGGAGGAGATCTCGCGCGAACATACCGTGCCCTCCTGCACGTTCGGGAATTACCAGGTGTCCCGGGAGGGTGAAAACGAGGACGAGAAGATCGACCTCCTGCTCGTTTCGGAGGAACGGGAGTGGATAATCGTAATCGAGAACAAGCTCTTCTCCCCGGAAACCGGCGACCAGCTCGACCGTTACTTCCGCTACATCGAGTCCCGCTACGGCGATATCCCGGAGCGCTTTTACTTCTATCTCACGCCGGACGGGATTTCACCGGACCGGGAGGAAGACGAGGCCCGCTGGTTACCCATCAGCTACCAGTTCATCCGGACATCCGTGGCCCAGTTCGCGAATGGCAACCTTTCCGACCGGATCCAAGATTTCCTCGCACAGTATCTCGAGCACATCGATCGGAACGTGCTCAAAGGAACTGAAAAGGTGGAGCGGCAGCGCAACGTGCTGCGACGTCACGCCAAGCTTTTCCACGCGCTGCCATTCCTGCTCAACACGGATTCCGTTTTGAAGCAGTACGACGACGAGGAGTTCGAGCAACTCAAGTCGATCCTTGCTGTACAGAACGAGGTTGAGAGAGAGCTCTTCGATTTCGCCAAGCAGATGCGAGCCAAACATGGCTACCGCAGGTATTCCGGTCTCGGGCATTGGTTCACGATTGAACCGCCCCAACTCCGTGAAAGGCTGAGTGGTTCCGGATTGCTGGAATCGGAGGAGGAGTTACCGATCGTCTTTGCTTTTGACTCGAGACCGGATTGGTTTGCCGTAGAGATGTGGCTTTACAAGAAATCACCCCTCTACCGGAAAGTTCGTGGCCAGACCTCTCGCATCTCCGAGGAAGGCCCGGAGCAGAATCGTAGTGATCTACACCTAGTCGAAGTGCTTTTCCGCCGAACAGTCGTCCACTCTGACCAGATCATCGAGGAAAGCCTCGACCAGCTGAAGGAGCGCATTGCCTCTTATTTTGACACACAGCTGCGCGCTGACCTGGAAAAATCTGTCGACGCCATCTGCTCCCAGCTGGAGTCGATTACCCGGTTCAAACACGAACCGTAATCCCTCATGCCAGTGCGTCACCTTTTCAAATCAAAGATCATCTCCTACCGCCAATGCCCGAAGCGACTCTGGTTGGAAGTCCTCCGACGGGAACGGGGCGGGCGCATGGCTAATTTTTGATGCCGCGCTTTGTCGACGGCTTGGGTTAGGACGCCTCGCGCTGCCCGCCCCGGACCCACCCGCCAATCACCGACGGGTGGGCCATGGCTTTAAGATGCTACGTCCCGGTTCGTTGAACTGAGGACGAGTTACCAGTGTGCCAGGATAGGGGCAAACCGGGCGGCGCGCCAGCGCGGACCGCTTCCGTTCCCCGCTGCTCATCCCCGACTGACGGAGCGGAAAGACCGCGCCGGCCTAAATACTGACATTACACCATTGTCCCTGCGGAGGCTTCGGTGACGAACCGTTATGCCCGGATCACTCCGCCAAAAAAAAGGTCTCTATTCCTCTTGATTTCATCTGATGCTTCTAACCCCATAGCAGGAATTTGCTTTTTCAAGGAGTTCTTATCGGTGAGTCGGTCCTACCGGGTTTGAGGGGGTGCAAAAATTTGAGGTCATTAGATATAGCCCTCAGCGAATCAAAGATTCCAAAAAAGCATAAGAATAGCAAGCAGAGTGGCGACAGGGTTGATCACCGCCGACTTGTAGAACCTATCTTTGGGGTTCGACCCGTTATCTGCCGACTTTGACGGGCAAGGCAGGTGAAATCGAAGAGACCTGGGTAATTCCAAAAGCCTGTCCGTCAATCTGAACGATATTTACCGGAATAGGTGCCTGCTGTCGCTGATTCTGAGCATGGACGGTCGGAATAATTGGGATATCCCTGAACGCGATCATTCCGAGAAAGATTGCGATGATAGTCAAGATGAACTTTGTATAACGATTATCCATTTGTTTCACGTGTTTGAGTTTGGTTTCTAAGTTTCTCTGTAATCCACTGTGATCTTTAAAAGAGGTTCATCGAACCGTTTGGATCCAACACGGATTTTAAGGAGCCTCAGCCTTCCGAGTCAATCACAAAAGAAGATCCGGAATTCGGCGAAATTTTCAATAGTATTGTGGTGGATTCCCTGCATTCCAGAAGATCAAACCTCAAAGCCTCTTGATGATGACGCTTAGGCGACCCAATAAATAGAGCAAGCATTCACGCGACCCTGAAACAGAGATACTTGCTATAGAGGACCCGCCCCTCAAAGACAAATCATAAAATCATAGCAAAGCACTCTGATACACTTCCTCGTGTTGTGCCATTCAAGTTATCAAATTACGGATTCATTGCAATATTTCGCACGCTAGACCCCGCCTTTTCGTGAACCCAAAATTGAATTCCCTTTTCCAATGCACTATTCAATAAATCAACTCCAAGAGATTGAATCTTCTCTTCCATGTTTACGCCGGGGCCGAATATCAGCAAAATCCCCTCCTCGTATTTAGCTTTCTCAATAAACAGGGATAGCGTCTCGATATCTTTCTTTATTCCCGCGTTGTCGCTTCGAACATGCTTAACTTCAATGACGGCGAAATTTTCCGCCATATCACCAGGCACATGCACTAACAAATCAGGAATTTTCATCGAAAGATTTGATCTAGTGCCACCAATCCTCTCGAATTCGAGGTCCTTCAAGATTGGATGGGACTTCTTGTCCAATTCCCCAGTTAGCGTGTATTTACAAGAGTTCGGCCACAATGTTCGCATCTGATGATATAGCTCGTAGCAATAGACACGTTCGCGAAGAACAGGATCTCCCCCATCGATTTCGACTTCAAAATATTTTCTATCAATCTCTGATGTCGCCTTCCTCAAGATTTTATTTAGGGCTTTCATTATTGGTCTCTATTGCGTATGTCGGCGCCTATTGACAGCGTGTTCCGATCTCAGGATTAGCACGTTCATGTAATCGCCCTATTCACAGGAGTAGGTATTTGATCACCAGAGCCTTTCTATACCGGCTCGTCTTGTTGATCGCTTCGGAAATGGAGACTCCTCACGAATAAGCCCCCGCGAGAAATCACCAGCACTCACGCACGCCGCTCCGCGTGCGAGCAATTAAACATTCCCACCGACAGCCTCGAACAGCGCGTCATAAAACTCCCGAAAAGAGTCTTCGCTTGCTGACTTCTCATTGATATCCATAACTTTGATCTGATTATCAACATATTGGCTGATTGGAATTTGTTCAAGGCGAGCCAATCTACGAACCTCATTCCTTGGGTCTTCTGCCCCCTGCGCCAGCCACACTTCAATCTCGGGATCAATAATCACTAATTTTATAGGCACTGTAGTGTTTTCAACAATCATTCTCTCGGTTTCAATTTCTTCACCGTCACCGTCAACGACCACAATGATCGGCGTTCCATCGGGAAGTATCGGATAGATGGCATTCGCCACTCTCGGGATACCGCGTTTGCCTTGCGCAGCCATAATCCGAAGATTTGCCGAAAGCCCTCGATGTTCAAGAATTCGTTGGCCGATTCGGTTGAGGACGCGCCTGTCATCACTCCCTTCACACAAGATCAAAACTTGCTTTGATAGAGCCGAAACATCGCTGTTCGCCACTTCAAGATCCACTGAAACGCTATCCGGATTGACTTTCATTAGCGTGCTCGTGAATGGATAGAAAACCACCCCTTCTTCTGCTGCAGCGCGCAACTTGATTCGGAGTATGGGAGCGAATCCATGTATAATTGCAGCCTCAACGTCCTTTTCGTCGAATAATACAACGTTGAGATCTTTCCCGGCAGTCAAGGCGTTGATAGCATCCTTGCTGTAGCCAGACATAGATACAAAAACTCCAATTGTTCCTTCCAGCTTGCCATCGACCTTACCTTTGAATGCATATATTACAGAGGCGGGCAACGGCTTTGCGTGCCACTTGGCTTCAAGCAGAAAGGTCCTGTGATCCATGTGAAATGAGCCGTCTATCTCTTCTCCGCTAGGTCGGATTCGGATACGTGGCGACAGCCCGTCGTGTTCCAACAAGGATTCGAGGAACTTCTCAAATCCGTAACCACGGCGACGTTTGTCAACGGCAGGTGCGCCCACTGGGAGTTGCAATTCATCAAATTGCGAGCGGATTGTATCTGTCATTGGGTATACTAGGACTGTTTAGCAGCCGCTCGAACGAACTCATAGTCGGCCAGTGACAATATCTGATTCTCAGGCTGTAGGTAGTCCAAAAGGTTCTGGAGTATAAAATCGCGGAACACCAATTCATCAAAAGTTCTGCCGAGGAAGATATTCTTATCCAGATCATTCGAGTAAAAACCAGAGGAAGTGCTTGCTCCCTCAGGCGCAATGGTGGCAACAACCAACGGTCCCGCAACATGGAATTGCGAAGTGAATCCCCCGGGCCCGTAGAAGCCTGGGTAACAATAGCTGAAACGCAAACCTTTAGAACTAATCACTAATTTAGGCCTGAAACCTCTCTTTTTCAATTCAGCTTCGTGCGATCCAAGTATTTGGCGAATTGTTGGCAAATTGGAATCATAGGCCAACTGCTCTGCATTCTTAGTTTCCTCAAACTCTTCGTCGCTCAGAATGAATGCAGTTGCGACGTCAATCAAGCAGTCGATCTCTCGCCAAACAGTCTCCGGAACCTTTGTTTTCATAACAGTTTCATTTTGGATAACGGTCCCAATAATATATTAATGGGAGAACTCCCTGATAGGAACCCCATAACATTGAGTAAATCTTCCAGAAATGACAATCAAATTCAATCTGTCTTCACGATCAAGATAGCGCCTCGCCCCATAAAGCCGCCGAGATGATCGCAGGCTTTCCAAATTCTCGTCGTTTCAAGATTGCCGCCTCAATCTTTTTCCCGTAGTTCCCATGACTCCACCGGTCACTTCCCTTTCCTCCGATCACTAAGAAATCAAGATCCGGCAACACTGATTTGGTATTAGGAGTGATTCCACCCTTTTTCTCAATTGCCTCTTCGCATTTCTTCCTACCTCCAAATTCAAAGCGGCCAGTGAACATGATTGACTGACAGGAATTTGCTTCTTTAAGGAGTTCTTATCGGGGTGTCGGTCCTGCCGGGTTTGAGGGGGTGCAGGGGGAGAAAGGGTGAAACCTTGTCTTCATGGAGAGATTTGGCCATGAATACAAGCTGGAGTCAAGGCTGTGGGCCGTGACCCGATCCGGGAGGTGGGACGCATCATATGCAAAGTCCTGCCAGGGAGAGAGGCATCCTTATACGCGATTACTGCCCAACCAATAGCTAAAAGAAAGGCCCCACGTATGTGTGGAACCTTCCTCTCTCGACGACCAAGTCAGTTTAAACCGACCAGACCATCAAAAAGCCCATGCAGGGCCTGGGTGCGGTTCACGACCACATTCGGATTCGTGCCTTTCATGCACTCCGTCGCGGCATTGAAAAGCGACCAGGCATTCCGGGGGCGGAAGTCCTCGTGGGTCGGCTCGCGCCATTCCTTAAGAACAGCGGGAATCTGACTCGGCGTGATCGCCTGGCAATCCACCGCCTTGATCACCAGATCATGCGCCTGAGGCGCAGTGACACGACGATCCCGATAGCGGGCGATGCGTTCATCAATCTGGAGGAATCGCTCCCCAAGTTGACCGACCGCACGCGAAGTGAGATGTCGCAGATCCCGCTGGGCAAACTTGGTATGCTTGCGTGAGATCCTGACTTCCCCGCCAAAGGCGAGGTTATCACAGACGAATACTTTCGAGCCGGCGACGAGGCCGGCTGGATAAGTTTTGTCATGGGAATTTCGGATCCCGACGACCCAGCCGTAGTCTCGTTCCTGCCGCCCGGGGAAGTTCACCTCGAAGAGACCGAAGTACCGCGCTCCCTCATGCGAGAGGGCGTGATGTTCTCCGGTCAGACGGAAGCCCGCCGACTGCAGTTGCGACTCGACCTCATGGATCAACCCGGCATGAGCCAGCGGATACCAGGTGTCGGTGCCGGTTGGAGTCGGGATGTTGTAGACCGACCGACGGTCGACCAGTTCTGCGCCACAGTGTAGAAGCATTCCCTGCGGCGGCGCCTGCTCGCGGGGTGCTGGATTTTCAATGAGTTGGTTCATGATGTTTTATTATTGGGTTAGGGATGAATACAAAAGGGGCGGCTCCGGTGAAGGAGCCGCCCCTGAGTAGAGGTTTAGGTTCTGAGGTGAAATCAGCGACCGAGCTTGCCACGGGAAAGATCGTCCACCAGTTCGGTGAGTTCTTCCCGGGTCTTCGGCATCTCGATTCCGAGATACTTCAAAGCGATTGGCAACGCCACGCCGAGAGCTTTGCGGAGCATTCGCATCTCAGTCTCGAACGGATCGGTAGGCGATTGGTAAGCGTCTGGCGGAGTGCGGTCGATCCGCTCGACGAGGTCGGAGATGAAGCAGGTGATGTGGGCCAGCTTGTCGAAGTTGATCCACTCCATTGTATCTTGCGGCGTGTGGTAGTGCCGGGCCTGCCCGCAGCTGAGGAACAGGAAGGGCTGACCCGCCTTGGCAAAGGCGGCATGATCGGAAACCGGCCCCACGTAGTCATTGAGCGTGGTGATCACCCGGAGCTTCTTCGCTTCGCTGGAGGCGGCTTCTACGATGGCGGGAAAGGTGCCGTTACTTTCCACCCCCATCACCGCCACCAATCTTTTCAGATGCGGCAGGCAGGCCATGACTGCGTCAGGAACCGGCAGGTCGAGGTCGGTGGCGTCGTGCCCCACGAGATCCGTCACGATCACGGCGGCAAAATTGATGTCACCACAGTAGTCCTCGCAGAACCGCCGCGAGCCCATTGTCTTACTGAGGAAGAACGGAGGCTCTTCCGCATCGAAGAAGGCGATGATGAGGTCCCGCTTCAGCGGTTGCAGGGCGTAGTGACTGGCCAGGACGATATTGTGAGCCACCGAGGTGGCGTTGTCATCCACGCAGGGAGCGTCGATCACGGAGTCATAGTGCGCGCCCAGCAGGATCGGAGGCAGGCTGCGATCCTTTCCCGGGATGACACCGACGAGATTGGTGAAGGTCGTCAACTCGCCACTCCTGGGATGGGGCAGCTCGTAGCAGAGTTCGTAGCCTTCGCCGTGGAAGTAATCCAGGCCGATACGCTTCATCTGCTTCAGCAGGTAGTCACGCGCGACGTCGTGGCCGGGCTGGCCGACGCGGCGTCCCAGGGGAAGTGCGAGCGCCTGACTGTGTTTCGTCAGCCGCTCGACGAGAAGTTTGTGAGGGAGTTTCATGATGGTAAAGTAGGGTTGGGGTTGCTCGCCACCGATTCGGTGGGGTTTGGAAAATCTCCCCCGGGAAAGAGGAGAAAGATACCCACCGCCCGACGAGAGCGCAATCGCCCCCGCCGAGTAGTGGGTCGGGTTTCGGGAGGCGTTTCTCTTGTCTTGAGTAGCGGTGCTGTTTAGAACTCCACTTTCTGCAGGCTCCTGATGGTGCTGCGCACCTGGCGGATTTCCTTGTCGGTGGCTTTCTGCTCCGTCTTCACCTGCTTCAATGAGGCCAGTGCTTCACCGAGTCCGCTCACTGCCTGCCGCAACAGATCCCTCGCGGAACCGATGTGCTTGATGGCAGCGTCGAGGGGCGCAGTTTCTTCCTTCTTTGCCGTCTGCTGACGACCCTTGTTGTTGTTGTCGTTGGTTTTCATGGGTTTGGTTTCGGGTTGTGTTGGCGGTGGCGGAGGTGTGGCGGGTCCAGCTGTGCTGTCCGGCACACGCACCGGCATGAGGATCAGATCGCGACCATCCGCAGCAGCATCACTGCGCAGTCGCAGGGGTGACCCGGCATCGATGATGTCGACACGATTCAGGCCAAAGCGCAGTGCCTTGGTCAGGTAGTCGCGATTGACATACACCGTCACCTCCGGGCCTTTCGTGGTGGTGTTGAGTAAAGGCACCTCGCTGATCTCAGCCTCACCATCATCACCTCTGGCCAGCAGGGTTGTCCCATGGCCCGTCAGACGAAGGCCCACGGGCTTGTTCTCGCGCTTGGCTCCGGGGAGAGCGGCAATGGTGTCACAGAGCTGTGCGAGGCTGCCGGGGGCAAGCACCATGCTTGAGCGGAAGTCGTCCTCCGCCGGCATGACCTGCTTCCAGTTCGGGTAATTGCCCTCGATCAGGCGACTGGTGAACTGCCAGGTTTCCCCGCGCAGTTGGAACCAGTCTTCACCGATCGCCAGCTGCCAGCTTTCCGCATTGCGAATCAGCGGCCAATTCATGACCTGCTGGTGAGGCAGGATCGCGGACGCTTCGACAGGCAATGCCATGCCGTTGCAACGGAGGAGGTGACGACCATCGGTGCCGACGAAGGTCTTGCCGTTTTCCAGCAAGGCCCCGTTGAGCACCTGACGTGTGGGATCTGTGCTGCAACAGGTCAGTGACTGCTGGAGTGCCTGCCGGGCATGGTCGTCGAGCGGAAAGGCCGCGGCACCGATGTCCGGTGACTGTGGATACTCGTCCAGCTCGTGACTTTGCACCGAGCGTGCCACCACCCCGGTTTCAATCTGCCGTGATAAGGACACTCGTCCTTTACTTTGCTGCTGCAAACTCAGGTGATCGGAAGCGCTGCCGCCCTTGATGGATTCACGCAGGTCAGCGAGCGGCACCAGCATGGGCTCTGCTTCAAGGCCGACATCGCCGGGAAGGCGAAGGGTCAGCCATTGATCGAGGTCGGTGCCGGTGAGCAGCACGGTGCCGGCTTCCTCGGGATCGGGTTCAATTTTGACGCAGGCCGAGATGGCTTGCGTGTTGGTGCGGGGAATGACTTTGGCCAGACCGGTGAGGGCCGGGCGCAGGTCTTTCACCGCTAGTTCAATCGTGGATTTCTGTTTCATAGATTTGGTTTTGAAATGGGTAGATGCAGCAAGGCCCGGAGAACGCATCGTGCGCACCCGGGCCTTGCTGGCGTTGGTTTGGTTTTGTTGGGGTGTAGATGCTTCACGTTGAAGTGAAGCCGTTTGGTCTTGGCTTATCGTGGCAGGCGGTTGCCGAGCATCATCAGCAGGAGAACAACAACCAGGCTGATCACCAGCACGGGCCAGAATCCGCTGATGATTCCCAGAACGAAGCCCGCTACGGCAGCCCAGGCGATGACGTTGAAGAGCAGATTATCCATGTGGATCCCCTCCTCTTCGTGACGCGGCCAGTACAGCGACGAGCACCGCGATCACAGCACAAATGCCGAGGAAACGAAGGCCTTCACCGATCGGTGCCATGCTGGGACTGCCCTCATTTCCGCAGGCCACCAGCAGGACTCCGATCAGGACAATGCCGACGATGGTTTGAAGTGACTTCATCATGAGCCACCTCCTTTCCATGCCCGGCACTGGCCGAAGTAGTCGCACCACGAACAGTGTTGTCCGGGCGAGGGAACAAAGTCCTCTGCCTCGACGCCCTGCACGTAGCTCTCCATCTGGCTCAGTAAGCGCCGTGTCTGGTCCGTTGTCAGCGGACTCAGTGGAGTGACCACCAGTTTCGGTTCCTTGGTCTTGATGAGGTGATGCAGCTCGAAGCCGCTCTCATCGTGACCGGTGGCCTCACGATACAGCAGGGCGTAACAGCCCAACTGCACGTCGTTGTGGTGCTCGACCATGCCTGAGGTCGGGGTGCGTGCCGCCGTCTTGAAGTCGACAATACGCCCACCCTTCCTCACCAGGTCGATGACACCCTTCAGCGGCGGCAGACCATGGGCGAGGAGATCACGTTCGACCACCACCTCAACCGCTTCCGGCTTTTCACCGGTGGGGATCGGAGTGGCGCTGAAGTAATGCTCCAGCAGAGTCCACGTGTTGTCGCGCGCGGCGTCCTCCGTCTTGCTGCCCCAGTCGATGCCATCTGCTGGCTGGTCCTGCGTCCAGTGTTCCTCGAACACCGGACGCATCGCCTCGAGGTCGGAGGCTTCACCGCGCCAGCGTGCCAGATTCCACTGCTGCAGAACCTTGTGCACCAGCGAACCGATGAACAGCGCCGGGTTGGTGACGGTGGGGATGCGTTCGACGTAGCGGAAGTAGAACTTTAGCCGGCACTCCTGGAAGCACTTCAGCCGGGAGGCTGACAAGTAATCCAAGGGACCGGACTTGTTGTCATAAGCCTTCACCGGTGGGGTCAGGGTGGCCACACTCATGAGCGTCCCCCTTTTCCGTTCCGGCTTTTGCCATTCTTGCTACAGGATTCCAGTAGCTCGTTAATGAGCCCGGAAGCTTGGAGTTTGTTGAGCATCTTTACCCCGACGCCGAAGCGATCGAGAGCAGTCTGCTCAACCATGTCCCGGTCGAGTTCGTTCTCGTCGACAAGCTTCAGGATAAACTCCTTTTGCTTGTCGGAGCACGACCAGCGGTCGGAGTGACCGTTGCTGCCGTTACCGTTGTGACCATTCCCACCGTTGAGGCGGTGTTGGCCGTTGTCATTCCCGTTGCTGCCATTCATGGCAATCCGGGAGGGTCCTTTATCGGAGAGTCCGTATTCATCCCCTGGGACGAAACCGGTCTCCTGGATTTCGCGATCCACCGCATCCTGGAGGAGATGGTAGATCCTTGTGGCCTCGCCCTGGATGTCTCCGGAGTCAGTCAACTCGGTCTCGACGGAGACGCTGAACTGGTGCGAAGAGTAGCCGGGAAGGCCGAGTCGTTTGGCGTAATTGCCGATTAGTTTAATTGCCATGGGCAGTTTCCTTTCTGTTTTAGTTAGATTTGTGCCCAGACACGAAAAAGCCTGCTTCCAGTCGATTGACCGAAAGCAGGCAAATTCCGCGAAATGAGCGTTTTGGGTTAGCGATCGACTTCTTGCCGATCCATGTCTTTTGACACCGAAGATTCCGAAAGTTGATTTCTGGCGACCTCCCACCCGGGAGTCGTTTTTAACGCATCCGTGAGCAACTCATCCAAGAGTTGCGTCATCGGCACATTGCGCCGCTTTCTCTCGTGAAAGAGAACACAGACCAGAAACCTCGAAATCCTCGGCACGTAGTGATTGGCACGTGCCATGAGTTTTACTGTGGTTTGATGAAAAGAGACGAAACAACCGGTCTCGCTCTATCAAATATTTATGACACGGATTCGCCGGGTATTGCGGTCAGCTGGGGCGACGGGCTTCCCTGATCGTTGTTTTCGACAGGGGTTCTCCGGGAGTGCTTGAAAAGACCAGAGTGGGGAGTTAGCTAGAGTGTCCGTCTTCAGCTTCTCGAATCAGATCGGATGTATTTAAGCCTAATGCGAGGGCGATTCTAAAAAGCGTATCGATGGATGGAGTGCGCTCCCCCTTTTCGATAAAATCGATGGTTCGCTCGTTGAGACCTGAAAGACGTGCGAGACGGTAGATGCTGAGATCTCTCTCAATCCTAGCCTCTTGTAACAATCGGCAGATGCCCGCGCTCAGTGTCGCGGCTTTCTCGCCAATGGCTTTATGGTCAGTTTCACCCACAAAGAACTTATGGAGCAATTGACTTAAAACAGTTAACCGACAATAGTCGGGTAATGGTTCCAATTACTTATATTGAACTTCTTTGACGTTGAGACGCCACGAATCGGCTCTGCGTTCAATGTACCCTCCCTCACTTGCCCAATCTTGTGACTGAGAAATCCTAACAGAAATCGTGATTATGACGTGGTATTACTTAAATGAATCCGGCGAAGTCGCAGGTCCTGTATCAGAGCAGGACCTGAAAAAAATGACTGCTGCAGGCACCCTGACCGACGCATCGCAGATTTGCCTAGAAGGTAACGATGCCTGGATCAGCCTAACAGAAGGACTGGGAATGGACGCCCGGGGTGGCGGGACTGAGGAGGCGGATCTCGATGAAATTTCAACGGAGGATGCTAAGGCAAGCAACGCTGCCAGTGAACCCAACGGTCATTCTGACGAAAACCAAGAAGAGGAACTGAAGCAATCATTCGCCGACCGGCTCAAAAGTGGGGCCAAGGAAGGTTGGTCCGACATCAAGCGAACATCAAGAAAAGCTGCGATTCACGCTCAGATAGAAAAACTGAGGAACGTAGATCTCCGCAAGGTGCTTTTTGCTCTCGGTGAAAAGTGCTACGAGTCCGGGATACTTCAAGGGGAGTGCCAGGAACAGTTTCAGCAAATCCGTGATCTCGACGTAACGATTGCCAGCAAACAGGAGACTGAGAATACCGTGGACTCCGAGACGAAGATGGACGCCCTGAAGCGGATGGGCAAAGACGCCGCGAAGACGAGCCACGCGCAAGCCTTGACTGTAAAACGGCAGCATTTAGTCACTGAGCTTGGCAGGCAGGTACACGCTAGAATGGCGGAAAAAGGTCAGCCCGGGCTGGAGGCGGAGGTTGCGTCCATAGAGGAAGTCGAAGGAAGAATCCGTGACAAGGAGGAGGAGGCGCGAATCCTTGGAACTGGGCATGCCAAGGGGTGGAAGAATCGAATCCCGGCGATCGCAGTGACAGCGGTCTTGATCCTGCTTCTAATCGGGGGCTCGTTCCTCGGCCTGCGCATGATAGGCGCAGGGAAGGAAAAATATTTTGTCTCTTCAAAACCCGAGGAGATTATAAAATCAAAGGAGTTTAGAGCATTTGAAGACGACTTCGGGGTTCCCTTGGATTATGAATCAGCGACTGTATACGCGATGAGCCACGAAATAGGTAAGCGCGCCAATCCTGGAACGACACTAGATCAGTTATTGAAAACCGCTCGTCAAGCATCAACTGGAACTCCACAATTCCGGAAAGTAATGGAAGCAGGTATTCGCGATGGGCTCGAAGGGAGACCCAATCGGATAGAAGGAGTGAACCTCGACAAATCCTACACTCCTTGACTTTCGTCCCACTGGGTTCAGCCAGGTAATGTTGGGGCTGCTTCTTGTCGCACAGGGCGAAAGGGATGATTGTGCTCCTTGCCCATTTCAGGATCCACACGTCGATAAGCAACTGTTCACGCCTCCTGCCCACTATTTTAATCGCTTCCCCTTTCAATCACGATCGCACACCGCGGCGTAGCCGTCGCCGCAGCAGATTTCGTTGGATTACTGACAGTGGCCAGCTTGGATGCGAATGGTGACACGAAAGTGTCTACAATAAGTGTCTACACGACTCTCTCTTGGAAAAGATCAGAGTCACAACTCGTTGGTTTTAAGCCATTTAAAATGGCTCCTCCGGTTGGATTCGAACCAACGACCTAGTGGTTAACAGCCACCCGCTCTACCGCTGAGCTACAGAGGAATTTCTTGAAATTCCAGGATCGGACATTGGAAATCAATGAGATCGATCCGGACGCTGAACTTGCTAGGGAACCGGAACTATTTCAAGGGGAAAAATACGGGAAAACGGGTTTTTTTTCGTAATAACTTTCCATAAGATGGCGTTTACCCTTGGAGGAGCCCTGAAATCCTTCGAGAATTTCCATGCCAGCTATTGTGACAGACCCTGAATCTCCCGAGAGCTTCGCCGATTTGATGGCGGACCATCAGCCACGCCTGGCCGGTTACATCCGCTCCCTCGTGACGGATCACCAGGCAAGCAAAGACATTTTACAGGAAACCAATGTCACCCTTTTGAAGAAGTCCCGGGATTTCCAACTGGGAACCAATTTCACTGCCTGGTCGTTTCGCATCGCCTATTTCGAAGTTCTGACCTGGAAGAGAAAAATGGGACGCGACAGACTTTATTTTAATGACGAGCTGATCGAAACCATTGCTGAAACCGTCGAGGAATCATTGCCTGACTACGAAGAGCGGCTCGACGCCCTCCGTGTTTGCATCACCAAACTCTCCGGCCGTCAGCGGGAAATCATTGAACGCCGCTACTTAAACTCCGAATCGGTGCAGAGCATTGCCGATGATCTCGGATTCAAAGCGAACGCGGCATCTCAGCTTTTGTTTCGGGCACGAACGAATTTAATGAAGTGCATCAATGAAATTGCCCCTGCCTGATCGCTTCCGCTTCCTACCCTTTATCCGATGAAATCATCCGAAAACTCCGCTGAGCGCCACCTTGAACTGGGAAGTAGAATGCTCGACGGCGATCTTTCTCCCGAAGAAATGAAGGAGCTCGCTGCAATTCTTGAAGAAAGCGAAAAAGCCCGGAAGGAGTTTGTTCACCTCTCTGAAATCCACGGGATGCTCTCTGATGAACCTTCAGTGGAAGAGCAACTCTCCCTGCTGAGTTCTCCGGAGAATGTGGTTCAGCTTCCCGGCACGCGAACGATCGTTCCGCAGGAGTCTGCCGGAATCCAGAGCACGGGTCCTGTCTCTTATACACATCTGACGCTGCCG
>CAJXQE010000114.1 GCA_913058215.1 uncultured Verrucomicrobiales bacterium | reverse complement strand
TCTACACTATCCTCTTCGTCGGCAGCGTCAGATGTGTATAAGAGACAGGGTTCAGGTCGACCGAATTGTGAATAATGGAAATGTCAGCCTCATTTCCCAGATCTGCTTCGAGTCGGTTTTTGCATCTCAGATCCACGGCAACATATTTCAGGATCCTGGGAAATCGGGGAGCTCTGTCGTGCCAGGCTTCCCCGTCGTGACAAACAAAGATTCCGGGCACCTTTGGATAGCGAAGAAGCGCGGTCATCATTTCAAGATGATGATGACCATGAATCAGATTGGGTTCGAAAGAAAGATCATCCAGATTATCCACCACCGTGATTCCTTCGTCCCTTAATTCATCTGCCAACTCTCCACAAACGGGAGAGTAGATAGTTGGCTGAAAGGAAGAGGATTGCAGTGCCAGAGCGAGGTCACGGACATGAGTTTCCGTGCCGCTTCGAGACGACAGGGAGAGATTGGTCAGCAATACCCTGCGCTCCTGATCACTCTTCGATTGTACTGTCGCCGTCATTTCCCAATTGAAAGGCCAAAAGGTGAGGCTCACAACCAACTTTGGCGACCCTTCTGAAAATCTGAAGTCCCGAGATTGCTGCTGGCATTTGATCACCCATTCTCTAAGGTGAAAATCCGAACCCGATGGCCGATAAAGTGGACAAAGAGTCCGGTGTGAAACTCACGCCGATGATGCAGCAATACTTGACGATCCGTCGGGAATTGCCGGATGACGTTCTGTTGCTTTATCGATTGGGGGATTTTTACGAAATGTTCCTCGATGATGCCAAGGTGGCGTCGCCTTTGCTGAATGTCGCTCTCACCAAGCGGAACGGCATTCCGATGTGCGGCGTTCCGCATCATGCGGCCGAAGGCTACCTGGCGAAGCTGATCAAGGCGGGGAAGCGGGTTGCCATCGCTGAGCAGACCACCGAGCCGCAGCCCGGGAAAATTGTGGAGCGGGAGATTACCCAAATCATCAGCGCGGGAACAATTGATGATTTGAATCTCCTCGACTCAGCGCGCTCGAATTATCTCGCTGCTGTCTTCCGAGTGAAGAAAAAGATCGGGCTGGCCTGTGTCGAGCACACGACGGGCGATTTTCGAGTGACCGAGTTTTCCGATCTCGAATCGCTCCATGACGAGTTGGCGAGGATTCGTCCGAGCGAGTTGCTTTTCTCCGATGAACAGGCGGCAGAGTTTGATCTTTTGACCAATGCGCTGAGCTACGACGGCTACACCTTTCTCGTCGATCAGGGCGAGTATGCTTTGAAGCAACATTTCAAAGTGCAGTCTCTTGACGGGTTTGGTTGCGCCAATCTCGGACCGGCTGTCGGGGCGGCCGGTGCGATCCTGCATTACCTGGAAACACAGCTGCGGCGGAGTGTCAGTCACATTCGCTCGCTGGAAACCTACAGCACCGATGCCTACGTGCAGATTGATGCATCGAGTCAGATTAATCTAGATCTGGTGACGAGTCGTTCCGAAGGAGTAAAAGGCTCTTTGCTTGGCGCGATTGATCGGACCGCTACACCGATGGGCGCCCGGAAATTGCGCGAGTGGGTGTTGCATCCGATCCGCGATCTCGAAGCCCTCGTGTCACGACAGGATATGGTTGAAGCGATGATCGCCGAGCCGTTTTTGTTGAGTCAGCTACGCACTTCATTCAGTGAAATCAGGGATGTGGAGCGAACATTGAGTCGGCTCAGTCAGGGATCGGGAAATGCGAGGGATCTAAAATCGCTCGAAGCTTCCTTGAGAAAAGTTCCGGAAGTTCGGGATCATGTGGCAGCGATCAAGGGTGGCTCGCTCGGGGAACAGTTGGGGCGTCGTCTCGGTGATTTTGAAGAGTTGGTGGAAATGTTAGGAACTGCGCTTGCGCAAGAGCCGCCGGCCGGCCTCAAGGATGGTGGGATTTTTGCCGATGGATTCAGCAAGGCTATCGATGAGCTTCGCTCCGCTTCGACCGAGGGGAAGATGTGGGTCGCTGAATTGCAGCGCAAAGAACAGGAGCGCACCGGGATTCCCTCTCTCAAAGTGAAATACAATGCGGTGTTTGGATACTTCATTGAGATTACCAAATCCAATCTTGAAAAGACTCCGCCGGAGTACACCCGCAAGCAGACCATGGCCAATGCGGAGCGCTTTATCACTCCGGAATTGAAGGAGGTGGAAAGTAAGATTCTTGGCGCGGACGAACGGCTCAAGGCGCTGGAGTACGAAGAATTTCTCAATCTTCGCGAGTCGGTATTGGAGCATCTCGAAGCGATCCAGGTAACGGCTTCTGCTCTCGCAGAAATTGATGTGCTGACGGGATTCGCGGAAACGGCGCGTCTCTTTGACTACTGCCGGCCATTTCTCAATGAGTCCTACAATTTAAAAATCACCGCAGGACGTCATCCAGTGCTGGATCAAAATATCGGGGAGGAAAAATTTGTCCCCAATGACACGGCCATCGATTTTGATAACAATCGGTTCATGCTGATCACCGGTCCGAACATGGCTGGTAAATCGACCTATATTCGGCAGGTCGCTTTACTGGCAGTGTTGGCTCAGATCGGGAGCTTTGTGCCGGCGAGCAGCGCCGAAGTCGGGCTGGTGGACCGTATCTTTACCCGGGTCGGGGCCAATGATGATCTGGCGAAGGGACAGTCGACTTTCATGGTGGAGATGACCGAGACCGCTCTGATCTGTAACAACGCGACAGATCGCAGTCTTGTGATACTCGACGAGATCGGGCGGGGAACGGCCACTTACGACGGATTGTCGATCGCCTGGAGTGTGGTTGAGCATTTGCATGACCAGGTGAAATGCCGCGCTCTGTTCGCGACGCATTACCACGAGCTGACCCAGTTGGCATCTTCACGAAATCCACTGAATAATTTCAACATCGCCGTCCGCGAGTGGAATGATCAGATCATCTTCCTTCGGCAGATTGTCGACGGTGCGGCGGATAAAAGTTATGGCATTCAAGTGGCCAGACTTGCGGGGCTTCCTGATTCGATCATTGAACGGGCCAAGGAAATTCTCACGGGCCTCGAAGGAGGAATATCCAGCGAAGACCCGCCCGACCAGCCGCCACCCAAGCGCAGACCTTCGCGGGGTGACGGATCAGATGAAGAGCCGGACGAAGAGGATCCACAGATGTTGCTGTTCGGGTGATGGCCTTGATTTGCCTGACTCCCTTCCCGTTTTCGGGTCGGACTTGTTACGCAAATGAGCCAGAATTATAATTGCATTCATTTGTTTTTTCTAATATCAAAAGTAAGGAGCAGAACGGTTTAGAGCTGGAGTCACCTACGGATGAAACTGAAGTGTTGGTTTCGGCTTTGCAGCAGCAAAAAATATAGTTGCTGCACAGGAAGCTCTGAAAAGTATCCGGGATCTCAAATCTTTTCTTAAGATTTGAACGGAACGGATAGATAGATAGACAATCCGGAACCCCTAGCTCAATGAAACACTCACCATACAAGCAGTCCATATGGGGAGCTGCCGTCTTTGCGATGGCAATACTCTTCCTACCCATTCATCATCAAGCCGCCGACTTTGCGGAAGGTGGTAAAATACCCCTGAGCTCAGAAGAAATTGAAGCGTTACTGGTGCCGGCGCCCGCGTGGGCTGGTGAGTTCGCGGAAGAGCTGGGTGAAGAAGAAATCAGGCAGGAAATTGCCATAGGCGACATCCGTTATCCGGTGGAATCGGATGGTCCTCAAAAATCAGGCTGGACCGGGACGAAGTGGACAAATGAGACCGTCTACTACCAGTTCAATGCAAATGTAAACGCGACTAACAAGGCGAGGTTTGTCGCTGCTACAGCTGAATGGTCTGCAGTTGCAGATTTGACATTTCTTGAGGGGACGGGAAGCGGAAACTACATTCATGTGCAGGACGATTCCGTGAACTCCTCAAGCGTGGGAATGATTGGAGGTCAACAGACTCTGAAGATGGTTAGCTGGAGTTCGAAGTTCATTATCTGTCACGAGCTTGCCCATGCCCTCGGTCAGAAACACGAACAAAGCAGGAGCGACCGGGATACTTTCGTAACGATTAACACCGCAAATATCGAGGCGGGTAAGTCGCATAATTTCAATATCTTTTCGACAACAAACTATGGAGCCTATGATTTTACCTCCGTAATGCACTATAGGGGGACGGCGTTTGGTATTAACGGAGCAATTACGATCCAGACCAAGCCC
The DNA here is from genome assembly GCA_913058215.1 of uncultured Verrucomicrobiales bacterium. Lineage (GTDB taxonomy): Bacteria > Verrucomicrobiota > Verrucomicrobiia > Verrucomicrobiales > DEV007 > Arctic95D-9. The sequence goes on along the minus strand of CAJXQE010000114.1, from coordinate 15,649 downwards.
GGCTATACGCAATTCCAGAGTTCAATGGGGCAACGGACTTATCTTTCCGCTCTGGATCAATCCGGAATGGCCTCTCGCTATGGAGCGCCTCCGGGGACGGTGGACCTTACCAGTTCGGGCACCTCCACTTTGACTCCGGCTACCGTTCAGCGGGGCGAAGACGTAACATTAACACATAGAGTTTCAAATGTGGGAACGGGACCTTCCGGCTCTTTTGTAATAAAGTATTACCTATCCTCGAACCAGATAATCTCCACTGGAGACGTTTACGTTGGAGAAAAAACAGATTCCGGCCTTTCTGGCGGTTTTGGACGCAATTGGACTGATCGAAATTACACCGTGCCTTCCTCACTTACGCCGGGAACTTATTATCTCGGTTGGATCATTGACGCGAACAACGACGAGGGAGAAACGGATGAGAACAACAATACAAGCTACCACCCAACGCCTATTACCGTAACGGTTTCTCCGGACGATAATTACGAAGAGAACGATACCTATACCACTGCGTATGATCTCAGTACCCGGGAGCTTACCTGGTTAGACACCATTGATGGATTTGGAAAACAGAGAGATGAAGACTGGTATAAAATAAATGTGACCTCTGGTTACAATCGAGTATTGATCGATTGTCGATTCACAGATGCTGACGGAGATATTGATATCAGCCTCTATGCATCGAATGGGACTACTTCCCTTGATTCGTCCTCCGGCACGTCCGATAATGAGTATATCGATTTCGAAGTGGACCCTGCGGGCGGAACGTTTTATATCAAAGTGCACTACGGAAATGTGGGGAATTCCTATAATTTGTGGTGGGATGATGTTCAGCCACCATATGTCGATCTCAACGACACCTCAGAAAGCTTCACCTCTACGGGAGGCGGTCATAGTATTGGTGTCACGTCGAATGCGAGCTGGACCTGGAGTGATAACGCTTCCTGGGTGACCTCTTCTGAGTCCTCACCTCAGACTGGAAATCAGACTTTCAGCTACTCTGTTGCTACGAATACTTCGGCAAATGCCCGAAGTGCCACGATTACTTTTGTAAGTGGTAGCGATTCCGAAACACACACGATTAATCAGTCAGGATCCGGGCCTCCCGTGCCGTCCGGACTCAGCGTAACCCAACAGACGGGATTTTCGATTGATCTGGCGTGGGGATCGTCAGCGAATGCGACGGGTTATGAAGTCTGGCGAGGCACTGCGGACAACCCGGGACTCATGGTGAAGATTGCCAATACCCAAGGCAGGAGTTACTCCGACTATAGCGTAGATACCGGTGACCGTTTCTACTATGCGGTTAGAGCGGTGGGCGCAAACGGAAGTAGCGGCTATAGCGGTACAGGACAGGGGATTCTTTACGGAAGACCCGACTCGATGGTGAAAGCCAAGAGGTTGCTGGGTAACAATCGATACATTACCTATGGGGGGCAGACCGCGGTTCATAAAACGAAGCGCGCCGGCACCAGTAAATTTGAGCTTTGGCTTCAGAATGATAGCTACAACTGGAGCGAAACCTTCAAGACGCGCTCGGGGCGCGGGAACTCCAAATTCAAAGTTGTTTACCTCTCACTATCGGGTCAGGGCAATGTGACTTCGGCAATAACCCGGGGAGTGCTATACACTCAAATTTATGGCGGCACTGCTGTGCGAATCCAGGTGAAAGTTAAACCGACGAGTCGTCAGAGGAAGAAAAAGGGCAAAATAACCTTAGCTGCATCGACCAGCTTCCTGAATTATCAGGCCGCGTATGACCGTGGTAAAATGGTTCTGAATAAGGCAAAATAGAGGTTCAGCTTTTGGTGATTCCTACGATTTAAACATCATCGCTGGAAGACATCCTGTGCTGGATCAGAATATCGGGGAGGAAAAATTTGTCCCCAATGACACGGCCATCGATTGTTGATAACAACCGCTTCATGCTGATCACCGGTCCGAACATGGCCGGTAAATCGGCCTGCATTCCGCAGGTCGTTTTATTGGGAGTGCTGGCTTGGACCGGGAGCATTGTGGCGGCGATCAGTGCTGATGTCGGGCAGGGTGACTGTATTTCCCCCCCAGGGTGGGGCCAATGATGATCTGGCCAAGGAGCAGTCGACTTTCATTCTGGAACCGCGCTGATCTGTAACAACGCGACAGACCGCAGCCATGTGATTCCCCACGGGATCAGTCACTTACGACGGATTGTCGATTGTCGATCGTCTGGAGTGTAGTCGAGCGTTTTCGGGCCGGAATGGGTACGCAAATAAGCCAGATTAAGAATTGCATTCATTTGTTTTCGGAAGTAAAAAAAATCTAGGAACCGAACGATCTGGAGCTGGAAACAGGGAATCCGGAATCGATCAAAATTGAGATTGATATTGTCTTTGCGTCAATAAATGATGGATTGCTATCAGTTTTATTCCGGCCTAAGCCGGAGGCAGTTAGGGCAATTTTGAAAGCGTCATGTAGTGGCAATTTCTCTAAATTGCGAATGAGTGAACAGAATATGAGTGACTTGATCTTAAAATGAAAGGACTTCGAACACCTCCCGTTATTTTAGCGGCATTGGTCCTGGTTTTGGGGCTTGTTTTTATCCTGTTTACTCAGGGGAACCGGAAAGACAAAGGCACTGAGCCCGATGTGGACGCCGGTAAAAGCTCAGCGGCAGCCGTGGATTCAGGAAAGGATTCCGAAACACTTGAGAACGACAAAAATTCGGATGTGGCAAATGCCGCGAATGTTGAGGGGATCGCCCCGGCAATCAAATTACCCTTAACGGCCGACGGAAAAATTGAGTCCCAAACCTATCAACCGGAAATGAAAGCCGCGGATCGAATGAAGCAGGCCTTGAAAGAGGGGGACAGCAGAAATTCACCGGCGGTGACAAGGGCCCCGGATTTCCCCTTTAATTTGGAGACCTTTGATGATTGGCAAAGCCTTTCGGCCGAAGACCTTCAAAAGTACAGGCGATCAATGATCTCGAGAATTGGACGCGTGAATGCTTCCACGGTAGGTGACTTTTTCTATCGGGTTCATGCCGATATGTCCGACCCGGAAGCGAAGAAAAGCTTCCGCGAATCGATCCTCGGCGTTTGGTGCGCAAAGGACGTGGACGGCTGCCTCAGTTCAATCGAAGAAAATTTTACAGGGGAAGAAGCCTTTGTGGCGAAAAGGGATGCGCTTGCCGGTTGGGCCGCGGAAGACTGGATGACGGCTCGCCAGTTTCTGCAAACCCATGGCGACAAGGCACTGGAAGATCGATTGGGTGGAGACAGTTCCCGCTTCGTTGGGAATGTAGTAGCCTGGATGGTCAAAGAGTCTTCTGCAGGTGAGACCGAAGCGTTGGTTTCTGCTTTGCAGCAGCAAAAAAACATCGATGTGGCACAGGAAGTTCTCAAGAATATTCGGCCGCTCTGAATTTTTCTCAAGATTTGAACGAACATAGACAGACAAAAAGGAACCCCTAAACTAATGAACCATCCCAAATACAAACGATCCATATGGGGGGCAGCCGTCTTTGCGATGGCAATACTCTTCCTACCCATTCATCATCAAGCCGCCGACTTCGCGGAAGGTGGTCCATTATCTCTGAGCACTGAAGAAATTGAAGAGTTACTGGTTCCGCAGCCAGCGTGGGCCGGCGAGTTCGCGGGAGCGTTGGGTCAACAGGAAGAAGAGGCCCGGCCGGAGATTGCGATAGGGGACACCCGCTTTCCAGTGGTGTCGGATGGTCCTGAAAGATCGGCTTTTCTTGGTACGAAGTGGACGAATGAAGTGGTCTACTACACGTATAATGCCAACGTAAATGCAACCAACAGGGCGAGGTTTGTCGCTGCTGCAGCCGAGTGGGCTGCAGTCGCGGATTTGACCTTTGTTGAGGGAACGGGAACCGGGAACTACATCCTGGTAAATGATAGTACAGTAAACACCTCAGCCGTGGGAATGATTGGAGGCTCGCAAACTTTAAACATGGTCAACTGGAGTTCGAAGTTCATCATCGCTCACGAGATTGCTCATGCTCTCGGTCAGATGCACGAACAAACCAGAAGCGACCGGGATACTTTCGTAACGATTCTCACCGCAAATATCGAGGCGAATCAGGGGCATAATTTCACTAAATCTTCGACGACGAACTACGGAGCCTATGATTTTGACTCCATAATGCACTATTTTTGAACAGCGTTCGGTATCAACGGAGCAATTACGATCCAATGCAATCCCGGATATACTCAGTGGCAGAATGTAATGGGGCAACAGTCTTATCTTTCCGTTCTGGATAAATCCGGAATGGCGGCTCGCTACGGGGCATTTAATGGAACGTCAGACCTTACGAGCTATCAAACCAATACTTCCACTCTATCTGTGAATCCCGTTAACCAGGGAGACATTACGGTATTGAATCATAAAATTGCAAATTTTGGAACGGGCCAGTCTGACGCAATGGTAACAAAATATTACCTTTCTACGAACACTACTATTAGCGATTTCGACACCTTCATCAGAGAAGTGCCATCTAACCCTTTTGGTGGGAATCTTGCTGTTCCTTGGACTATACCCCTAGTTGTGCCGGCCTCACTTGCGCCGGGCACCTATTATGTCGGTTGGATCATTGATGCGAATAACACCGCGGGAGAAACAAACGAGAATAATAATATAGACTACCACACCACGCCCCTTACCGTCGTGCGTGGAGACGATAGTTACGAAGAGAATGACACTTATACGACTGCCACGAATCTCAGTAATAATAAAAACCAATGGTTAAACACGATTAATGGCTATGGAAGACAGATGGACGATGACTGGTATCGAATCTCCGTACCGTCCAATTTGAGAAGGGTCCAGATCGATTGTCAGTTTACTGATGCTGACGGAGATATTGATCTCCGGCTTTATTCGTCAAATGGTACCAGTGTTGTTGGGGGCAGCGGAAGCACAAGCGATAACGAAGCGATTGACGTCGTAGTTCCTTCGAGCGGCACCTATTATATCAGGGTTTACTTCGGTAACCAGGGGAATGACTACAATTTGAAGTGGAACAGCATTGCGCCTCCTTTCATCAATCTCAACGATCCCTCACAAAGCTTCACCTCTACGGGTGGCGGTCATAGTATTGGTGTCACGTCGAATGCGAGCTGGACCTGGAGTGATAACGCTTCCTGGGTAACCTCTTTTGAGTCCTCACCTCAGACTGGAAATGCGACATTCAGCTACTCTGTCGCTGCAAATACCTCCTTAACACCCCGGAGTGCGACGGTCACTTTTGTTACTGCTGCTCCTCACAGTGCTTCCGTGACACACACGATCAATCAGGGCGGAATCCCACCTTCTGTGCCGTCCGGCCTCAGCGTAACCCAACAGGGGGGATCTTCGATTGAACTGTCGTGGGGACCGTCAGCGAATGCGACGAGTTATGACGTCTGGCGAGGCACTGCGGATAACCCCGGGCTCATGGTGAAAATTGCCAGTAATGTCCAGGGCACGAGTTACTCCGACATCGGCGTAGATTCCGGTGACCGTTTCTACTATGCGGTGACAGCGGTGGGCGCCAACGGAAGTAGCGGCTATAGCGGGACTGAACAGGGAGTTCTTTACGGAAGGCCCGACTCGATGGTGAAAGCCAAGAGGTTGCTGGGAAACAATCGTTATATAACGTATGGGGGGCAGACTGCGGTTCATAAAACGAAGCGCGCCAGCACCAGTAAATTTGAGCTTTGGCTTGAGAATGACAGCTTCAACGGGAGTGAAACCTTCAAGACGCGTTCGGGACGCGGAAACTCCAAATTCAAAGTTGTTTACCTCTCAAAGTCAGGACAGGGCAATGTGACTTCGGCAATAACCCGGGGGATCCTGAACACACAGATCTTTGCCGGAACTTCATCGCGAATTCAGGTGAAAGTGAAACCGACCAGTCGTCAGAGGAAGAAGAAAGGGAAAATAAGCCTGGCTGCATCGACCAGCTTCCTGAATTATCCGACCGCGTATGACCGTGGCAAAATGATTCTGAATAAAGCAAAATAGAGGCTCAGTTTTTGGCCGAAAGGGGGAGCTTAACGCTCCCCCTTTTTTTTGCGTACGCCCTTGGGGAGTCGTAAAGATTTTCAAGGGTACCTTTCATCGAAAGAAGATCATCCAAGGGGCTGCGGCGGATAGGCATCACTCGGTGAGTGGGGATTAGGAATCCGTTTCAAAAGGATCTCCCCGGAATTCGACTTTTCAGAGTCTCGCTTTCTTACGGCGAATACGATAGAAAGATAGTGAGACTGCAATTCAAGAATGTGATGAGACGATGGGCGATAACAACGATAGTGGGACTTTCAGTTTGCAGTGTGGTCGTGCAAGCCGAAGTGAGAACGTGGACTTCCACGGACGGAAAAGAACTTGAAGCCGAATTTGTCAGTAAGGATAGCGACTCGGTTTCAATCAGGCGTGCTGATGGAAAGTCATTTCAAATTCCGCTGAATCGTCTTTCCAAAGCGGATCTGGATTGGTTGGGCCAACAAAAAAAGGGGCCGCAAAAAAATGCTTCCTTCTCAAAGATCTGGGGAAAGAACGGAGAGGATTGGAATCCGGAAGACGAGACGCTCATCGATTTTTCCAAGGCCGGTTATCACGAAGGGAATAATAATTTTCCCGAATGGGAAGTCGGATCAAATGTTCGTGATCACGGCGCAGTGGGTGATGGCAAGGCTGATGACACAGAGGCCTTCAAGAAAGCGATCGCTGCATGTGGGGAGAATAAGGCGGTTCTGATTCCGAATGGTACCTATAGGCTGATGGACTGGATCGGAGTCGATGAAATGATCGATAAATGGGTGAAGCCGAAGCCGAAAAGTAACTACGTTATACGCGGCGAAAGCCGGGATGGCGCAGTCATCATGCTGGGGGTTGGACTGGAGGAAATTCACCCATGGGCTCAGACAACTGGAAATGGAAGGCCGACGACGCAGTGGTCATGGTCGGGAGGGTTCCTCTGGTTTCAGGATGGAAGTGAAGTCGGCGTCGAAAACCTGACCATTAAAGGAGCTGGCGGAGCCTACGACGAGCACTGGAAAGAGAAGGGATACAACGGGATCTTCTTCAGGGACATCGAGCATGCCTGGGTTCGTAATGTAACTCTGAGGGATGTGGATTGTGGAATCCACGTGAACAAGGGGAAACACATCACGATTGAGAACGTTTTGTTCACGAGTTCAAAGGAGCGAGCAAGCTCCAATTCCTTCGAAAACAACAAAGGGGTTTCGGGGCATCATGCGATTAATTTCGGGAATGGAAGTTCCTGGTGCCTTGCTGATGACATTACATTTGAAAATCGTTTCCACCACGAACTGGGTTTGAACGGTGAATCGAATCATTGCGTCTACTCGAACTGCAAGGGGCCGAATCTGCATTTCGATTTTCACACTCACGAGGACAATATTCCGCATATCCTTTTCACCGAAATCGATGCCGGTGAGGGCGATTTGGTTTGGCGGAACAATTTTTACGGATCCTGCACCGGCGGGACCTTCTGGAATATTCAGGGGAGAAATCTGTCTCTGCCGAAAAAGGAATCGTGGGTCACTCACCAGATGTTGGCCGAGGAAATGAAAACTCTTTTTGTGGGGTGGGATGGAAAATTGCCCGGAGATCAGAAACCTGGCCGCCCCTGGTTTGAGAAGATTGATCCGAAGGCAATCTATCCGAAAAACATCTATCACGCTCAGCGGGAGAAACGGCTGGGAACCGCGGCCGAATGATGTTCGATGCAGGGAATGGAACCCTCCTGGTTTTTTCAGATTTTTTTTGCGAATGAAACACGATTGGTCAGGGGATTTACGATGTTCGAAAGAATTCCTCCGATTGCTTTCACTGCGAGGTTTCACTACAATCGGTCCATGAGACTTCGATTCCTGGCCGTTTTTTTTCTTTTCTTCTTGATCGTCGGCTCTGCCGCCGCAAAGCCCAACGTCCTCTTTATCATCTGCGATGATTTAAACTGCGACATGGGAACCTACGGGCATCCGCAGGTGAAGACTCCGAACATCGACCGGATCGCTGCGCGCGGGACGGTTTTCAAGAATGCCCATTGTCAGTATGCACTGTGCGGGCCGAGTCGTGCTTCGTTCATGACGGGCCTGTATCCGGATCAGACTTTGATCCACCGCAACGCGATCTACATCCGCGAACATTTGCCGAATGTGAAGACGATCTCGCAGATGTTTCGAGACGACGGGTATTTCGCAACACGGATTGGCAAGATCTATCACTACAACGTTCCGAAAAATATCGGGACGAGCGGGCACGATGATCCTTTTTCGTGGAACTACACCATCAATCCCCGCGGTCGCGACGTGGAGGATGAAGACCAGATATTCTCGCTCAGGCCCGGAAGCTTTGGGGGAACGCTGAGCTGGCTCGCAGCTGAAGGGACGGATGAGGAACAGACTGACGGGATTATCGCTGATGAAGCCGTGGAGCAACTGCATCGTTATAAAAAGGAAGGCCGTGCCTTTTATCTCGCCGTTGGATTGTTCCGGCCGCATACCCCGTTTGTCGCACCGAAAAAGTATTTCGAAATGTATCCGCTCGATGAAATTGTTGTGCCGGAAGTTCCTGAAGGATATGACGAAACTCTACCTGCTCCGGCATTGAATTCTATCCGTCGGAAGAAAGAGCAGCTGAATCTGGAGGACAAGCTTGCCCGCGAAGCGATCCAGTCCTATTACGCATCGATCACTTTTGCCGATGCTCAGGTCGGGAAAATTCTCGATGGTCTTGAAGCAAGCGGCCTCGATGAAAATACCATCGTCGTCTTTACATCGGATCATGGTTATCACATGGGCGAGCACGGCCACTGGCAGAAGACGACGCTTTTTGAGAATGGAACTCATGTTCCGCTCGTGATCGCAGCGCCCGGACAGGAAGCTCCCGGATCAAAGACGGATTGTCTGGCGGAGTTGGTTGATTTATATCGAACTCTTGCCGAGCTGTCCGGACTGAGGGCACCGGATTATGTTTCGGGAGTCAGTCTTGCCCGGGTTCTCGACGACCCTTCCGAGCGCGTCCGTGAAAGTGCATTTAGCCAGTATGGGAATGGTTACAGTCTGCGAACGGACCACTATCGGTATACGGAGTGGGGTGATAAAGGCGTGGATGGAAAAGAGCTCTACGACCACCGATCCGACTCTGAAGAGATGGAGAATCTGGCCGAAAAATCGAAGCATGCTGATTTGATCGTGGACCTGCAAAAACGCCTTCACGCGCGGATTGGCGTGGCAATGGAAAAACCGGAGGGGCTCACTCAGATTCAGTTCGAGAATAAGCGCCGGGTGAAGCATTGAGCAAATGTCAGGGGCTCAACCCTCTTGAATCGATGACCCGGAAGGGTTGATTCGGAGCATCCTGTTTCCGCAAAGATGTATTCGACAGGCTTCGGAGCCGCTTTTATGATCGCTCTCCAGCTTTTCAAAAAAATATACACTCTATGAAAATACACAATACCCTGATTCTTACTGCAGTAGCAGCGTTTGGTTTCACCGCCTGCAATGAAGAACATGACCACGACCACGATCATGACCACGCCGGTCACGATGAACATGAAACAACCTCCATTTTTGACGGCAAAACTCTGAATGGCTGGAAGCATTCTGCGCTCGGAACGGCTGAATACTCTGTCGTCGACGGAACCATCAAAGGGGTGACGGTCGAAGGAAGTCCTAACAGCTTTCTGCTCAGCGAAAAGCAATACGGAGATTTCGAACTGACTTTTGATGTGAAGGTTCACGATGAACTTAATTCCGGTGTGCAGATTCGCTCCCGCGAAAAGTCAGATGCGGATCTCGCCAAGAGCGGGAAAGACGGCAAGCCAGCCAAAGATATCAATCGTTTCTTCGGTCCTCAGGTGGAAATTGAAGCCTCTCCCGGACAGTCGGCCTACATCTATGGCGAAGCGACTGGCCGCGGATGGCTTTCTCCTGAGCCGCAGGTCAAGGACCATTCCCACAGCCACATGAAAAACGGTGAATGGAACGCGTTTAAAATCGTCGCACAAGGGGTCCGCATCCAGACCTGGATCAACGGCGAAAAAGTTGCTGATCTGAGTGACGAAGGAATTTTCAAAACTCACCCGAAAGGCCATATCGGTCTCCAGGTTCACGGAATTAAAAAAGGAACGGGTCCTTTTGATGTTCAGTGGAGGAACATTCAGATCAAAGAGATCGACTGAAATCTTTCGGTCACGGAATTTGTGACCGTCAAAAAGGTGGATTTTTCCTTGCCGGAGCAGGGAAAAATCATTAAAACCGTTTTTGAGTGAGAGGAGCAGGCCGTTGACGACTTAAAGGCCTGTTGCTCAATCTTATAAGGAGGAGGGCCTCGGTGTCGCTATGGAATTGCTTTCGCATTCCCATTGGCGGCACCGAGGTGTTTTTTTGGGGGGCTCCTATAAGGAGGAGTAACCAAGATTGTTTCGACTCTTCCGCGCGTGACAAATTTAGAGGAAAAAAGATAAAAATTTCTCTAAATCTTGATCTGTAGGAATCAGATCGCGTTGCGAACGGTCGCGGAACTGGTATGGTGCGGGCCCTGCATTGCAGGAGTTTCATGAGCGATATTGCCAACAACCGAAAGGCCAGACGTGACTTTCTTATTTCCGACAAGTATGAGGCGGGGATTGAGCTGAAGGGCACTGAGGTCAAATCGATTCGCGCAGGGCAGGTACACCTTTCCGATGCCTTTGCCCGTGTCGATAAGGGGGAGATGTGGCTATACAACTGCGATATCCGCCCCTACGAGCAGTCGAGTCATGAATTTCATATCCCCTTGCGAAACCGTCGGCTTTTGCTTCACAAAAAAGAGATCCGGAGGCTCCAAATTGCGGTGGATCAGAAGGGTGTGACCCTGATTCCTCTGAGGCTCTATTGGAAAAACGGAAGGGTCAAAGTCGAGATTGGTGTCGGCAAAGGGAAAAATCAGCGGGATCAGCGTGAAGATTTGAAGAAGCGGGTTCAGGATCGCGAGATCGAGAGGGAAATGGCGCGATTCAACAAGTAGCCGGACGATTGAATGATAATGAAGAAATGGCTCTCAGGAATTCTTGCGCTCTTTAGCGGAACTCTTTTTCTCGCTGCGGCGGAGAAACCGAATGTGATCTACATTATGGCTGACGATCTCGGGATCGGAGATGTCGGGTGTTACGGGCAGAAAATTCTCAAGACTCCGCGAATAGATCAGTTGGCGGAGGAGGGAATACGGTTCACGGAGCATTATTCGGGTGCCGCTTTGTGTGCTCCCACTCGTAGCTGTCTGCTGACTGGAACACACCTCGGTCACACGACCGTGCGCAACAATGGTGATTTTTCTCTTAAAATAGAAGACGTCACTTTCGGAGAGCTCATGAAATCGGTGGGATACAAAACTGCTGCCATCGGAAAATGGGGAGTCGGGGAGATTGATTCGACGGGGAGACCAAACAAGCAGGGCTTTGATTTATTTTTCGGCTACCTCAACCAGAGGAATGCTCACTTCCACTACCCTCCTTTTATGTGGAGAAATGAGGAGAAAGAATTTTATCCCGACAACCGGGAAAAGCGGACCCATTTCAGTCATGATTTGTTTACGGAAGAAGCGCTGAAATTTGTGCGGGATAATAAGGACGGTCCGTTTTGTCTTTATGTGCCCTACACTTTGGTTCACGCAGATATCGATGTGCCGGATGATTCACTGAAGCCCTGGGTCGGGAATATCGAAGAAACGGAACCTTACGGAACGCCGGACGGGCAGCATTACATTCATCAGAAAACACCACACGCGGCTTTCGCCGGAATGGTTTCGCGACTTGATCGCGATGTAGGGAAGATCGCCGACCTCGTTGACGAGCTGGGAATCGCTGAGAATACACTGATCATCTTCACCAGTGACAATGGACCCACTCCTGCGGGCGGAGCTGATCCTGAGTTTTTTGACGGGAACGGACTCTATCGCGGGATCAAGTTCAGTCTGTATGATGGAGGCATTCGTTGTCCCATGATTGCGAGATGGCCGGGAACGATTGAAGCGGGCTCGGAAAGCAAGCATCTCTCCGCACATTGGGATGTTTTGCCAACCATGGCGGAAGTGGCCGGGGCGAAAGTTCCCGAAGGAGTGGATGGCGTTTCGTTTCTGCCTGAATTGAAAGGGGAAGCGGAAAAGCAGAAAGCTCACGATTACCTTTATTGGGAATGGCCTTCGAAGAGCGGATGGCAAGCGGTGAGGCAGGGAAACTGGAAGGCGCACTGGACCGGAACCAGAAGCGGTCTCCGAAATGCGACCTTTGAGCTCTATGATCTGAGCAAGGATATTGCCGAAGAAAACAATGTCGCAGCGAAGTTTCCGGAAGTTGCCGCGAAGATGAAAAAGCTCATGGATGAAGCCCATATTCCCGAGCATGACGGTGCGGACCCCTTGTTTACCCGTGCGTCATCGAAGAAAAAGAAGAAGTGAAGTGGGTTGACTGATTGATTGAATCCAGTTCAGTGCGAGAAAGGTATGGGATCGACATTCGGGAAGTTATTTAAGATATCCACGTGGGGTGAGTCCCACGGTGGAGGCGTTGGCGTGGTGGTGGATGGCTGCCCGCCCAAAATTGCGCTTTCTGAAGGAGACATTCAGTTTGATCTGGATCGCCGTCGGCCGGGGCAAAGCGAAATTACGACACCGCGGAACGAAGCGGATCAGGCAGAGATCTTGTCAGGAACTTTTGAGGGGCAGACCCTGGGAAGTCCAATTGCTGTGCTCGTAAGAAACAAGGACGCCCGTCCCGAGGCTTATACGGAGATGAGCGAAAAATTCCGCCCGTCCCATGCCGATTACACTTATCAGGCCAAGTACGGAATTCGGAACTGGCAGGGCGGTGGCCGGTCCAGCGCGCGTGAAACGATCGGGCGCGTAGCCGCTGCAGCGATTGCGAAAAAGGTTCTCGTGGAAAAATTTGCTCCGGAGTTGGAGATTCTGGCCTACGTGAAATCGATTCGCGACATCTATGCGGAGGTCGACCCCAACACTGTCGCCTTTGAAACGATTGAAGGAAACATGGTTCGCACCGGAGACCCGAATGCGGTTGAGCCGATGGTGGATCTGGTGAAAGAAATGCGTGGCGAGGGGAATTCTGTCGGCGGTGTTATCGAATGTGTCGTTCGCAATATCCCGGTTGGTCTGGGCATGCCGGTTTTTGACCGTCTTGAAGCGGATCTCGCCAAAGCGATGATGAGCTTGCCGGCGACAAAAGGCTTTGAAATCGGATCCGGTTTTGGCGGGACTCAAATGACCGGGCGCGAACACAACGACCCGTTCCGAATGGAAGAAGGACGCGTCCGGACGACGAGCAATCGATCCGGTGGTGTTCAGGGAGGGATTTCCAATGGGGAAAACCTCGTCTTCCGAATCGCTTTCAAACCAACCGCTACGATTATGACTTCACAGGAAACCGTGAATTTGGAAGGGGAAAATACCGAACTGAAAGGGCGTGGTCGTCACGATCCCTGCGTTCTTCCCCGTGCGGTTCCCATGGTCGAGGCGATGACTTCGCTTGTCCTGGTGGATCATGCGATGAGGCAGAAAGCCCAATGCGATTGACTGATTGAGTTTTTGAAAACGCAGCGTTTCTTATAGAATCATGAATGCCTTCCCTCTTATTATTGCGCTCCTGATTGTCGTCATCAATTTTATCGTCGCGTTCAAATGGGGCGCGATGAAAATTATTGCCGGCGGAATGGCGGCGGCCGCTGCTTTGATCACATTGTTCGGCACTGCCTCTCTGGTTCCCTATGTGGCGGGGGATATGTTGGGAGTGCATCTGGATTGGAAGATTGTCCTCGGGGCCGCTGTTGTCCTTGCCTTCCTTGTTTACGTAATCTGCCGCCTGATCTTCGGCGGGATCTTGAAGGTCTTTTTCCGGCATGGCGGATTTCTTCATGATTGTTCGGATGGAGTCATTGGTGGAATTCTTTCGTTCTTTTCGAGTGCCGTAGTCATCTTCTTCATTTTCGTCTGTATTCGGATTGCGGGAACGGTTCAGGAGCTGAACTACCTTGCATCTATCAGCCAACCGGGAATTGAACGCGCAACGAATAAATTCCCTGAATGGCCGAGATCCTCAGTCTGGAGATCCCAGCTTGAGAGCATTCCTTTTGCTTCAGAAGTATTTGATCGTGTCGAAATTTTCAGTCGCAAAGAGAATCGAAATATGGCGGCTCTTCTTCTATTGAAGAAATCGGCCTTCATTAATACCTTCCTGAAAGAGCGGGAGGATACCAAAGACCTGGTCGAAGAACCACGGATTGAGGAGTTAAGCAAGAATCTGGATGTTCTTGCCTTGATCAAAGAAGGTGACAGGGTCTCCCTCGTCTTAAATCCCGAATTGAGGGCGCTCGCGGCTGACGGAAAACTCAAGAGCCAACTTCAGGAAATGGACGTGGAGAAAACGGTCACGGATCTCATTGACCTGATACCCGAGGCCTCAATGAAAGGGCGCGAGTAAATTGAAGTTTTAAAGGAAAACCATGGCAAACGGCAAATACATCACCAGCATTGGATTGGAAGTCCACGTGCAACTGAAGACGCAAAGCAAAATGTTCTGCGGTTGTGCGGTTCGGTTCGGAGAAGCTCCCAATACATTGACCTGTCCAACATGTCTTGGATTACCGGGAGCACTGCCCGTATTGAATGGAGGAGCGATTGAGAGAACTATCCTGACAGGGCAACTTCTCGGCTGCGAAACTCCTCCTGTAGTGAAATGGGACCGGAAGAATTATTTCTATCCCGATATGCCGAAGAATTATCAGATCTCCCAGTTTGATATTCCTTTGTGCCTTGGTGGCGGAGTTCCCCTGTATCCTTTTGCCTATCCGAAAGACGCGCAGAAAGACATCGCGGCGCCGGGGAAGGTGGTCGAGTTGACCCGGATTCATTTGGAAGAGGATGTCGCCAAGTCCACTCACCATTCGACTTACACGACGATCGACTTCAACCGGGCGGGTACGCCCTTGATGGAAATTGTTTCGGAGCCGGATATTGATTCAGCGGAAGAGGCGGTTGCCTATCTGAATTCCTTGCGGCAGATCCTCCTCTATAGCGGCGTATCCGATGCGGACATGGAAAAAGGTCAGATGCGTTGTGATGTGAACATTTCGATCCGCCCGGAAGGTACGGATGAACTGGGCACCAAGATCGAGTTGAAGAATCTGAACTCCCTGTCATCGGTCCGCCGTTCGATTCACTATGAGGTCGAACGCCAGGCAATCGAGTTGGATGCAGGGAACTCTCTGGTGCAGGCAACCTGGCGCTGGAATGATGAAGTCGGGCAGACCGAGATCATGCGGACGAAGGAAAATGCTCACGATTATCGTTACTTTCCAGATCCGGATTTGTTGCCGGTGAGGACCACAGAGATCCTCGAGCGGGTGCAGCAGAATCTTCCCGAACTGCCTCACGAGAAAATGGAGAGATTCGAGAAGGATTATAGCATCACCGAATACGATGCCTCCGTGTTGGCTGCAGAAGAGAGCCTCGCCGACTACTTTGAAAAAGCGGCGGCCGGTTCCAAGGCGCCTAAAAAGGTGGCGAACTGGGTCATTAATAATTTGCTGGGTGAGCTGAAGGCTGTCTCTTATACACATCTCCGAGCCCACGAGACCGAGGCTGATCT
>CAJXQE010000113.1 GCA_913058215.1 uncultured Verrucomicrobiales bacterium | reverse complement strand
GTGTATAAGAGACAGCTACATTACTGATCTGGGCAACAGGAGTTACCTTTTTTCTTCTCCGTCTGATCGCCGGCTTGATCCAACTGAACCGGGTGAAAAATTCCGCCATTCGAGTTCCCTCTTTCTTCCGGGAAACCACAACGAGCCTCGCCGATGAGTGCGCATTGAGCGGACCGGTAGCTATCGCTATTTCCTCCGCAGTGCATTCCCCCTTTGCCTGGAATTTCGGAACACCTACTATTGCGCTCCCTCTGACGTCAGAAACCTGGACGAAGGAAGAGCTGGAAATGGTCTTGCGCCACGAACTGGTCCATCTCAAGCGCCAAGACAGCATCAGCGCTCTGCTTGTCGGTATGGTGACGACACTTCACTGGTTCAATCCTCTTGCCTGGCGAGTTGCGAAGCATGTTTCAGAACTCCGCGAGCAAATCTGCGACCGGAACGTTCTCGCAGCCGGATGCGACCCGCAAAAATACGCCGGCCTGCTCTTTCATCAGGCTCGCGCTAAATCCGCGCCCTACCCATTTTCCGCCACCGCGATGGCAAAACCCGGAACCCTTGAAAAACGAGTAAGCATGATCCTAAAAGAAACATCCCCACTAAAGACTGCAGATGGAACACAAGCATCAATGAGCAGACGAATCCTGGCCTCAATCGGAGCGACGTGTCTTCTCGCCATCTCGGCGGCAGTCATTCTTCTGGGGTTTTCACCGAAATCCTCGATCGCTGAAGAGACCGGCAACACGAAGTTGACCATCCATGTGTATTCTGAAGATGCCGGGAAGCAGCAACTCGGTTACGAACTCAACGGCGAGGAAATAAAAGGCGAAGCGCTCAGTTCGGCCCTGAAGAAAGAGGCGAAGAAGAACCCGGTTCTTGCGCTCGTACAGGCTGCCCCGGTTTCGCTGGGCGGTCTGCAGGAAACAATGAATCTGGCGAAGAAGGCAGGTTTCAGCCATTTCATTTTTCAAAAACGTGAGGTGAAGAGGGCCGGTGCTCATTTCAGACCTATTTCCGCTCTGGCCGGAATTGAAAGCACAAGAACGGTCGTGGTTCCAAAAAAAGCGCAAAACAAAAAACAGATTCACATCACGACCCGCTTTGTCGAAGAGCCTTCCCCTCTAATGAAAAAGCTGAATACGCTGATTCTTCCTTCCATCGAACTTAACGAAACCCCACTGGAAGACGCGATCGCATTTATTTCTCAACGAAGCGTCGAACTGGATAGTCAGACTACCAATGTCGAGGAAAAGGGAGTCAACTTCGTAATGAAAGGGCCACCAAAATCGGAAACGCATCTGGTGAGCCTTACTATGAAAAGTGTTTCGATCGCCCAGATCATCAAAATCATTGCTCATCAGATGCAAATGGAAGTGCGTGTCGATGAGCACGCTGTAATGCTGCGATACACCGGAGTTCCCGGGGGCGCTTTCCACCCGTTGCTGGGACATGATCCTGAATCCGAGAAACAAATCAAAGCAAAACTCAAGTCGATTAGAATTCCCTCCGTTGAATTTGCTGACACTCCTTTGAGAGATGCGCTGGAATTTCTTACTCAGCGATCAATCGAACTCGATGCGAAAACTGCCGATGTAGACTTGAAAGGCGTAAACATCGTCGCCGAGAATGCATCCAAAGAATTGGATAAATCGATTTCGCTGAAGCTAAACAACATTCCTCTGGAAGACGCCATTCGTTACACGACTGACCTGGCTGACATGGATTATCGGGTGGAAGGGAATGCCGTTGTCGTTTTCAAAAAAGAGGGAGGGAATCAGGGCTTTGGTTTTGACGCTGGTGGAGGTGGCTTTGAAGGTGGTGGTGCCGGAAGATGATGCCCCCCTTTCCCTGGAACAACTGCAGAATCGAAAAGTTAAGGAAATCACCCGACGTAGGCTTCCGGAGCCGGCTCCGCCAAATTCGCTAGCAGAGGTTTAATCAATGCCGGATCAATTTCCGGAATCACCGAGAGCAGACGCGCAATCTTCCCTGAGATAACGGGAGCCGCGTAACTGCTCCCGGTTTCTATTTTGGTCTGACCGTCCAACCACGGAACCTCGACTCTTTCTCCCCGGGCGAGAAAGGAAACCATTCGCCCTTTCCGGTGAAAGAAATCCCCCTGCTGACACTTAATTCCCCTGACACTGATGACACTGGGAAAGTAAGCCGGCCACTCGCGGATTCCGGCATCCACATTGCTGCAGGCCGCGACGATCTGGACACCTGCGAGATAGGCCTGATCCACCCACTCCTTATAATCCATGACGAAACGAGGCAATCCACGGCAACCGAAACTGCAGTTGATTACATGATAGCCCCGGGAAATAGCCTGATTCACACATTCCGCGATCACTAAACTCCTTGATCGATTCCCGGCATCGAGCGCGCGGAAACTCCCAATCTTGACACCGGGAGCCTCTTTGCGAAGTAGACTCGCAACGGCAGTTCCGTGTCCGTATACATCAGTCCCGTCTCCCGGAACCACATGCAAACTGGGCCCCTCCGAAAAAACGGCGACATCGTCGGTCAGTTCCAGACCTTCCATCGCCTCGTGCGAAACATCGATTCCTGAATCCACGATCGCCACCTTGATCCCCTCTCCGGTGGAATCTTTGAATTTTTCCCGTACTGAGTCGGGTTCGGGCCAGGAATAGTTGCTCATACTATCCCTCATTCATTCCGAGAGCGTCTGATAGAATAGAAGCATTCACCAGTCTCTCCACGAGATTGGCCACCCTCACCATTTTCTCGACATGAGTCGAATCAAATCCCTTTCCTCCTCCGGGATTCTCCTCCAGCTGAACACAGGAAATAACACCACGCAGGCCGAAGCCGAAATAGAACGGCACGGCAATCATTGCCGTTGTATGAAGACTCATTTTGCGGTCAAGCGTGTCGTCATGCCCACTGCTCTTGTGAATGTCATTTTCGCAATAGGGCTGCTGCTGCATATAGACCATCGAAATGATCCCGCTGCCAACCGGTTGCTCGAAACCGACCAGGTCCGATGCGTGTTGTCCGGAATTGTGAACAGCTACCAGATTTTTTCCCTCTGATTCAGCCAACCAGACAGTTCCCTCTGAACCACCGACAGCACCATACACGTCCGTCAAGAGAGCCAGACACAAGTCATCCAGCAGCCCGACATTATCCGACGGAGTGCTGGATTCAAGCCACGACTCAATGAACTCTTCCAGATCGACACCGATCCGGTCAAACTCAGGTGGGCTGATAATCTTCCTTCTGGAACGGCTCATCCATTCTGCGACTCGATCGCATTGACCAGTTCGCGGAGAGCTTTTTCGTTCTCAATGAGAGCCGGCATCAAATCTTCGCGGGCGGCAGCGTCGAGGTTTCCTCCGGCAAATTTCTGAATCAGCTCTGCCTGCTCGGGTGATAAATTCATCCCGGAACGGCCGGATACTTCAGGAGACATATTCTCAAGGAATTGGGCTAAGACTGCGAAATCGTTATTCATGATTAATTGGGGTTATGGGTTGCTTCTATAGATCGACGAATTAATCCCCTTCGCCATTCAAAGATTATGCACTTTTTTTCACAAGAATAAACTCATCGGCTCTTTATGATGGTATTTATGGTATTTATATTTTTAAGTTGACTCTTAGATAGGCTGGAGCTATTCTGAATTTCAGCAGACGATGTCTCGCAAGAGGCATTGTTTTTGTGTTGAGGGGTTATAAAACGGTGTTGATCTTCGGGTCGACACCGTTTTTCTCGTTTTGGGATACAGGTTCCACGATCTCAAAAGGGGCCCTTACCACTTGAAACCCTCCAGAGATTCAGCCTCGTGAGGGGATTTACGAAAACTAAGCCCCTGCTTTTCATGAACTGGCTGACTGATGCCACTTCGCGAAAGTCTGCTTCTGCTGATCTTCATTGAGACAAAGTATGAGCTCTAGAGATACCTAGTGCTCACTGTTTTCTGAAACTTCAGAAGTGTCCAAACGGTTCTCTCCGCGAATCTTCCAGGTGAGCCAAAAAGTTCCGATCGAAAGGACCGTCCCACTGAATAGCATCTGAGAGACTTCGGGTCCGTATTTTTCTGAAACTCCAAGATCCTGGATAACTTTTATCAGGAAGATACTCATTCCCGGGGGAACCAGCGAACCAGCCAGCGGATATAGAATCAAATACACAAGCGGACTGATGAATGCCACCGTCAGCGCAGCGTACCACTCAATTCCCGACCAGAGGAACATCGCAAACACAAGCGCGACCGTAAAACCGCATCCGATCAAAAAGACTGTCAGTTCAGATTCCATGAGGCGATCATTTCCGTTTAGTGAGCCGATTCCTGTTAAATCATAAGGAAAACTCGGAATCTTCACAGAGCGAATTCTTCGTAATTGTACGGAAAACGGCCCGACACTCGGTCAAACCGGAGTGCCGGGCCGCCCCGTTCCGCACAAATTATATAGAACTGTGTTGTGAATTAATGTTTTCCCAACTCCTCCTACAAAATCGGGAAAACTTCACTCGAATTAATCTTCTTTGAATTTAATTCGCAGATGAATAGTTCGTATTAAAAAAATGACCCTTTTCCTATGCGAGGCAACCGAAAAATGACGCATCTATCAGATGCGAATTCGATCGAACGCTGAAATCAAAGATCCTGACACGATTTAAAAATAACTTAGTTAAAAGTCCTAATCTTTTAAGATTTACAAAATTTCCTCTCGACTTTTACTAGGATTCATTCACAATTAGGAAACATGAATCAAATATGAGAGTCATATTTGAGAATTTCCACGGCAGTTACCACCCCATTTAGCACCTTTTAGAGACATGTTCTTAAAATCGCTAGAAATCCACGGATTTAAGTCCTTTGCGGATAAGACAAAGCTGGAATTCCACCAGGGAGTGACCGGAATTGTCGGCCCGAACGGCTGCGGTAAATCCAACATCGTTGACGCGATGCGATGGGTTCTTGGGGAAACCTCAGCAAAAGCTCTGCGCGGTGGTGAGATGGCGGATGTCATTTTCAACGGTACAGATCGCCGCTCCCCTCTCGGGATGGCAGAAGTAACCTTAACACTTTCCGGGTGCGAAGGGATCCTCGATACGGAATACGACGAAGTTTCTCTTGGCCGAAGGGTTTTTCGTGATGGTAAGGGCGAGTATCTGATCAATAAGCAGCCCTGTCGTCTTAAAGACATTCACTCGCTTCTGATGGATACCGGAATTGGCCGGACGAGCTATTCCATCATGGAGCAGGGCAAGATTGATATGCTCCTCAGCTCCAAGCCGGAGGACAGACGGGCAGTTTTCGAAGAAGCCGCCGGGATTACCAAATACAAATCCCAGAAGAAGGAAGCACTACGTAAACTCGATTATACGGAAGCAAACCTGGTTCGAATCCGGGATATTGTTTCCGAAAACGAACGTCAAATTCGTTCTCTTTCACGTCAGGCATCCAAGGCAAAGCGCTACCAGACACTACACGACGATGTCAAAACTCTGGATCTTCATCTGAGCCATAAGCAGTGGCGTGAGTTACTCGCAGAGAAGTCGGAACTCAATACTTCTGTTCGCGGACTCCGGCTGCAACAGGATGAGCTCGAAGACTCCATCGAGAAAAGGCAGGCTCAGATGGCGGCTGCCCGCTATGAGTATCAGGAGATCGAAAACCGCCTTGGAGAATTAAATTCGCAGTTGGCCAAGTTGCAGAATGAAGTTAGTTCGGCTCACAACCGGATTGAATTCAATGGAGAGCGGACTCATGAGCAGAGCATGCTCATTCGCAAGAACGAAGAGGAGAACGAACTCACGGCAGGCAAAGTCGAGCAACAGAAGAAAGACCTCGAGAGCGCGGACCGGATGTTGGGTGAGGTGGTGGAACGCATCGATAGTCAGGAAGGCGTGGTTGAAGGGCACGAGGAAGCGACCCGCAACGCACGAGAAAATCGGGAGAATCTGAACAAAACCCTTCGAGAGATTGAAGAAGAGCGCAGTCAGCTTCGCAGCAGGATCGCGACTCTGGAAGCGACCCTGGAAACCAACGAACGGCAACTGGAGTCAGACCAGCAACGTCTGGTCTCAGTGACAGATGAATTAAATCGTCTCACTGTTGATCGCGATACCAGACGAAAGGATGCGGACGATTTTAAAGAACGTATTTCCGGACACCAGCAGTCCATTGAAGAGTTTGAAGAAACTCTTGCCGAAATGGAGCAGAAGTACCATCGGGCCAAACGCTCCGCTTCTGACATGCAGGAGAACTTGTCTGAGCTTCATAAGCTTCACGCCGAAAAACATTCGCGACTTGAAGTGCTCGAGCAGCTCATAGCTGATGGTGAAGGGTTGGAAAAAGGAACTCAGGCGGTATTAAAAGGGCTCAATGATCCTGAGAAGTTCAGCCCTTCCGTTCGTGATCCCCTCTCCTCCTACCTGCAGGTGGATCAAAAATTTGCCGAGGCCATTGAAGCCGCACTCGGGCCGCAATTGCAGTCCGTCCTGGTTTCCGATCTTGAAGTGGCTGCCGAAGTCCTCCTGGCTCTGCGCGAAGACAGACTCGGCGAAGCTTCACTGATTGCTGCCAATTCCCTTTTACCCTTGGAGGCTCCGCCCCGCGACCGGGTTCCGCTCGGTGCGGTGGCGTGGGCTGCCGACAAGATTCAGAGCAAAGACGAAGTCCGTCCTTTGATCGATCAATTGCTGGAGAACGTGCTCATTGCCGAAGACCTGGAGACAGCACTGAGACTTCGGGAAAAAAGTCCCGGGGCGGCCATCGCGACCCTGCATGGTGAATTTATTTCCCGCGAAGGAATCATCCACGGTGGATCTGCTGGAGTCGAGTCTGGTTCTGTCCTTAAACGGCAGGCTGAAATCCGCGAGTTGAAGGAAGTTACAGAATCCCTTCACACCGAAGTTCAGTCGCGGCAGGATCGCCGTGATCAACTCAACAACCGTGTCGACCAACTCGAAGACACGCTTCACGAAGCCCGCGAACGCCTCCAGCAAAAGCGGGTTTCCTCTTCTACACTTGAAGGAAAACTGGCCTTGATCGAACGCGATCTAAACCAACTCGCAAATAAGATCGAGAGCCTCCAGTGGGAGAAAACTGAAATCGAAGAACGGCAGTCCAAAATACGGGCAAGCCTCGACCGCAACCGTCAAGAGCGGGATCTATCCACCCGCAAACTCGAAGAACTGAACCTTAAAACGGAATCGGTAAGCGCTGATCTGACGAACGCCCGCTTGCACGAAGAAACCTTAACGGAAGAAGTCACCGAAGCGCGAACCACTCTTGCGGTGGAACGGGGAACTCTCCAGAATCTCGAGGAACAGCGAACCCCGATGGCGGAGCGCCTCAAAGAACTCACCGACTCCGTCGAACAGCGGACGGAGGAAATCGAAACCTTCCGGGAGCGAATCGAACGATCGGCCAAAGAGACTGCCGAGCTTCAGGAAAAGATCGTTGACTGTCAGAGCAATATTGAAGAGCGCAGCATGGAAGCTGCGACGATTCAGGAAGAGCGTGGCGGCTATTCAGAGCGAATTGAAGAGGGCGAAGAAGAACTCACCGTCAAACGGCGCGAAGTGCAGAATGTTGCCAGCCAACGAGGAAAAGAGGAAGTCAAAATCGCCCAGTTCGACATCAAGGTGGAGAACATTGAAAAATCCTGCCGGGAACGCTATCGCACTGAGCTCGAATTTTTTGAGCCGGACAGCCATACCCTGCTTCAAGTGATCGAAGAGAGAAAGAATAACCCGACAGGCAGACGTCGTAGCGTTGATACACCCGAATCGGAACCGGCAAGCAACGGGGAAAAGGCTTCGGGTGACGAGGAAACTGCGGATAATTTGGAGCAAGCAGACGTTGATCCTGCAGCCCCCCCCCTTGAAGCGGAAGCGAATACGGATGAGACAGTGATGGAAGATCCGGCGGAACCGGATTGGGAATTTGTCGAAGACGTGGTTGCCCAGATGCGTGGAAAACTGGATTCAATGGGGCCGGTCAATATCGATGCCATTTCCGAGTTCGACGAACTGGAAGAACACTACAATTTCAATCAGCGTCAACTGGATGACCTTGAGAATTCCAAGGAGGAACTGCTTAAGATGATTGCGCGGATCAATCGCAATACGCGCAAAATGTTTATCGATACCTTTGAGCAGATTCGGAAGAATTTCCGCGACATGTTCAAGGAATTGTTCGGTGAAAAAGCGAAAGCGGATCTTGTTCTTCTCGACGACGGGGATCCACTGGAATGTGGCATTGATGTGATCGCAAAACCTCCCGGGAAAAAGCTGCAGTCGATCAGCCTTCTCTCCGGTGGGGAGCGCTCCATGACTGCGGTCGCTCTGCTCTTTGGCATCTACATGGTGAAGCCCTCGCCTTTCTGTGTTCTGGATGAGTTGGACGCTCCCCTGGATGAAACCAACATTAACCGTTTCATCAAAGTGCTCGACCGTTTCATCGGTGATAGTCAGTTTGTGATCGTGACTCACTCGAAGCGGACCATGTCCCGGGCCGATGTCATGTATGGGGTTTCAATGGAGGAGTTCGGGGTTTCGAAAACCGTCGGAGTCAAATTTTCCAGGTCGGACGAAGCGGTTGGTCTCAAGACGGCCGGGGTTGGCGGTTGAATAATCCGGTAGAGATTTAGTTCTACCAGAAAATCCTTATCGGAGTCGCCTTCCCCTTTTCCGTTGTCAAAACTGCCCGGAGATCCCTATTGTAGAGACTGTGAAAAATTGGCCTCACTTTTTGACAGTCTTCTTAATGCTGGGAATTGCTCTTCCCTCATCGGCTTATTCTCAAAAGGTTGCCCCTGAAGTCGTAACGCCCTTTGAGTTGTCCCGGAGACTCCACTTCCGATTGCTCGGGCGTATTCCGGAAAGGGCCGAAGTGGAACAGTTCATCGCTGACGCGGACTGGAACGGGCTGGTTGATCGACTACTGGCTCATCAGGACAACCTCAGAGTTCGGGAAGAGTTCTGGATCGACCTCCTGACCCTTGAGGGTCCGGAAGATCTGAAGTGGATAGAAGAGCAAGTAAAAGCAAACACCCCCATCGATGAACGGCTCCACTCATGGTTTGCCAGGCAACGCCCCGCATCAAAGACTGATGAAGAAGCGTTCCTGTATCTTGAGGAAACCGGAAATAATCTCTTCGGAGTCGGATACGACTGCACTCGCTGCCATGACCATCCTTTCGAAAATGTGCGACAGAAACAATTCCTGGAGCTGGCTGGTTTCTTTCAAAAGAATGGCTTCGTCCACGCGCCAAACCTCTACTATTACGACGATGCCACTCCCGGTGAAGTGATTCCCGCCCGCACCCCTTTTGGTCCGGAACTGCGAATTCGCGTCTCAAAACGGGATATCGAAGCGGTTCGTGCAGGAAAAGAAGTAAAAAGAAAGATCCCCCCTGCAGAGGAATTCGCAGGCTGGTTGACAAACTTTCGGGAGAATCCCCAGATCCTGCATGCGATTACGGTAAAATATGTCGATTGGTTATGGGGTCCTCACCATCTATCCGATATCCGACTTCCCGGCGCCGACCCAATGCTTCCTCCACCACCGGAAATCGCAGAGGCCGTCCGGATTTTGAAGGGATCTTCCTACAATGAAGAAACCCTTCTCAGGGAACTCAGCACTCATTCAATTGCGACAGAGAAATATCCGCCACTTCAGATTTCGAAGAGACAGTGGTTGCGC
Source organism: uncultured Verrucomicrobiales bacterium (assembly GCA_913058215.1). Taxonomy (GTDB): domain Bacteria; phylum Verrucomicrobiota; class Verrucomicrobiia; order Verrucomicrobiales; family DEV007; genus Arctic95D-9. Next base: position 10,423 of record CAJXQE010000113.1, on the reverse strand, counting down.
TCAATCGAAGCCGCTCTCAGCAAGCCTGTTGAAGACTTGGAATCGTCGCCGGGCCCCGACAAATCCTTTATCGAACAGTCCCGGTTTATGGATCAAATCCTCGTCGATCACTCTTTTGCAGACCACGCGGATATTGATGACGTTTTTCTTCGGACCTTGAGCCGATTTCCGAGCGAAGAAGAATCAGCGAAGATTTTGGAAGCGCTTCAGGACTCCGAACTTCCGGTCAGTGAAATCTACAGAAACATCTTTCTCTCTCATGAATTTAAGAGCATTCCCTAGTCTTCTCCATTGCGGGATCGCCCTTTTCGTTACGCTTTCGCAAGCAGATGATACCGGCACAGCGAGGCGGGTCATTTACTTGAATATGCTCGGCGGAATGAGCCAGTGGGAATCCTTTGACCCGAAACCCGGGAACGGACCCGCCGGTCTCACCGAAACGCCGGTCGACAGGCTTCAGATCTCCGGATGGCTCCCCAAATCCGGAAAAATCATGGACCGTTGCCTTGTGCTTCGATCTGTTCGTTCAGGATTCGACCATGTCCCTGAGAACTCCCAATACGTGAGACTGACAGGGTATACCCGCAGAGCCACCGTTACTCATCCTGACATTGGGTCATGGGTGAAGTATCACTCTCCCAACCGCGGGCCATGGTTTCGAATTCACTCAGACGTGAAAACAGGATCCGGTTTTCTGCCGGCGGAAACCTGTGGACCCATCGTGATTCCAACGCCTCAATCCGTTCAATCCATTTCAGGAGACCGGTCCCTTTGGGAAAAACGAAATGAACTCGCCTCTGCATTTTCTCATTTGTCTGTGGCTTCACTACATTCAGACGGCGATTCCAGCAGAGCGGCTACGAGATTTCTAGCCTCCGAGGTCGGCCTCACATCTCTTGACTGGAAAGAGGAAGCTGCCGGAGTCCAACAAGCTTATGGCGATCACAATTTTGGAAAGAGTTGCCTACTCGCCCGTCGCCTCGCTGAAAATGCGGACGCCTGTTTCATCGAAGTCGGTCTCGACGGATGGGAAGCTGAAGGTGTCGACTATTTCGAGAATACAAGGAAGCTCTGCGCGCAGCTGGACGATGGATTCTCCGCCCTCATTGCAGACCTTGAGAAGCGAAACATGCTCGAGGAAACGCTCGTGATTATCTCGACGGAGATTGGACGCACCGAAGCGATCACTGACAAGCGGCGTAAGTTTCAGCTGTCCCATTCCTGTGCGGTACTGGCAGGCGGCGGAATTCGAAAAGGGATCGTCATCGGTGAAACCGGCCCGCGTGGAAGGGCGACGGGTAAAGCGATTTCACCCGGCGCGTTCAACGCGATCATCGCGAAAGCACTTCGCATCGATCCCTTCGAAACCGTTTACTCTCCAAGCAGGCGGCCATTCGTCATTGGAAAAGACGCCAAACCTGAGGGGATTTTCCAAGAGGTTTTTGGCAAAGACTGAGCGAGATCCTGATCAGTCTTCTGAAAGGTAAGACCAATGGCTTCCGAGCGGTGTTATGGACCACAAATTGAAGCCCTCTCCCGTCGGGTTTCGAGCGAAACCATCAAACTCATACTCGTCTTTCCCCGTTCTCAGGTAGGGATCACCGCTGCTCTCACGAATTCCACCTTCTAAAATGAAGAATGGACCTACCTGCCGGGGAAACTCGACGGTCTTCCCCGCCAACAGTTCTTCAGCCAAAGAATCGAAGTGTGGCTCGCAGGCCCAAAAGGCGACCTTCAAGGGAAGATGATTCACCCCCATAGCAATCAATCCGCCAAATCCGATCAATGTGAGAGCAATGGTCTTCAGAGAAAGCCGGTCACTCCAGGCGAGGAAAGCGATCGCTGCCAAACCAAGCACAAGCGGAACAAGGACCGAAAGAATCAGGACAGTGAATTCTTCCCGAAGAAACAAGGATGCTGCAAGGATCAAGGCAAAACAGACAAGAAACAAAGACTGTGGGATTTTCATAATTTCCGAGATTAACAACAGAAACAGCAAACAACCATTTTGGTCACTTGTCATCATAGGTTTCGATTGGAATCTGAGAGCGGAACATTTGATAGGTCTTGCCTGCCGGGAAATTAAAAGTCGAGATTCACTGTCGGCTTTTCTTCCCAAACCTTCCCTTCCTTGAAAAATTCTATTTGAGCGGTCCGCAATCCCTGTCGATCTTACCCCGCAATGTTTACTCACCACTCAGCGCTGATGGGACTGATCTCCCTCGCCTTTTCCCTTTTCTCTCATCTCAGTGAGGCAGCGGAAACCCCTGTGTTGGAAAAGACAGGGATTGCCGGAATGCAGTTGGTAAGTGACGCCACCTCCATCGCACCGGGAGAGACGATTACCGTCGGTCTGGTCATCCGCCATCAGCCCTTGTATCACACCTACTGGAAAGGACCGGGCATTGTCGGCGTTGCGACAAACTTCCATTGGAAGCTGCCGGAAGGTTTTACCGCCGGAGAAGTTCAGTGGCCGGCACCTCAGATCACAAAAATGGCGGGAATCACTGCCTACGGCTTTGAGACGGATACCTGCCTCCTTGTTCCAATTACAGCGCCCGCGAAACTGGAGGGTAAATCCGTAAGCCTTCAGGTTCGTTGTGGATGGATGGCCTGTGCGAAATCCTGTCACCCCTCGTGGCATGATTTTTCGCTACCACTTCCAGTGAATCGCTCAGGAAAATCAACGCCGGTCGATGCCCCCTGGAGTGAACTGTTTAAAAAAACCCGGGCACGGTTCCCAAGCCCTGCCCCGGATGACTGGAAGTTTTCGCTCGAAAACCATTCGGCGGAATCCTTTTCACTTTCTGTAAATTTCCCGGAGAAACTGACGGCAAGGACCAAAGATCTCTATTTTTTCTCCTACGATCTTCAGGTCAACTCAGACGAGCCCCAGCAGATCTCGGCCGGAAATGAAAACAAACAGTTCAAACTCGAACTGGTTCGTCCGGAGTATGCCCCTGAAAATCCACCATCCATTTCCGGGGTTCTCTATCACCCGGACGGGTTTGGGAATCCGGATACCAAATGGATGGAAATCAATGTCCCCTGGAAATCGAAGCCCACTGCAACAGATGAGTAGCCTCTCTGCCCTGAAAGATGACGAAGAGTGTAATTCCGACTGGAGCGAAGTCCGCCGGTCGGGGATTCACGGCCGCGGACTCTTTGCGACGAAAGATATCGCGAAAGAGACCTACATCATTGAATACGTTGGCGACAAAATCACCAAGGCTGAATCCGACCGGCGCGGATGGGCTCAATTCGATCTCGCCAAAGAAACCGGCGACGCTGCCGTCTACATTTTCACCCTGAACAAACGCCACGACATCGACGGGAACGTGCCCGAAAACGCTGCGCGCCTCATCAACCACAGCTGCTCACCGAATTGCGAAGCCTATATTATCAAAGGTAAAATCTGGATTGCCGCCATCCGCGACATCAAAAAGGACGAGGAGCTCTATTTCAATTACGGCTTCGATCTCGAAAATTACGTAGACCATCCCTGCCTCTGTGAAAGCCCGAAATGCGTCGGCTACATCTGCGGAGAAGACTACTGGTCTACTCTTCGACGAAAACTCGCCGCAAAAAAGGCGTGGGAGAAGCGAAGAGTAAAATCAACGGCTTAGAAATCATCCCGATTTCTCCAAATTCTTCCTTGGCCCGTGACGACTCAATAGGGTAAGGTCTCCGACTCTATACGGTTAAGCCGGAACCAGCCCCTTTTTTCCTGACCCATGTCCAAAAACATCAGCGCCCTCTCCTTTCGTAAAGGAATTGAAAAAAACTACTTCGAGCGCATGGTCGATGCCGCCGAAGAAACGGGAACCGCCGAGACTACAGAAACGGTAAAATCCCTCGCCGACGAGTATTTGGTCGGGGAAGCGATTACCCTGGGTGCGGTTTCCTTCTACGATTTTCTGAAAAAGGAAAACGAAGGCAAGAAAGTCTTTCTCTGCAATGGATCGGCCTGCCTTTGTGCCGGAACTCAGGATCAGTTGCAGACCGATATTGAGAGCCACTTTCCGAAAGAGGAAATCGGTCACATCTGCTGCCTCGGACGTTGTCATGAAGGCGGCGCATTTCATTACGAAGATCAAAATTTCTCCGGACTCGAAAGCGGTGCTTTGGAAAACCTTTTCAAAAATGGAGAAGGCGACTCTTCGGACAACTACGCCGTAGGGACAAACCTTCCGACCCCTGTCCTGACCGCCGATTTCCCCGGAATTGAATCCTACTACGCGCCTTTCAAAAAACTGATCGCCGACAATGACCGTGACGCCCTTTTTGAAGAGCTGAAAGTATCCAAGTTGCGCGGTCGGGGCGGTGCAGGTTTCCCTCTCAGCTTCAAATGGCAAAGCTGCCGCGATGTTCCGAACAACCCTAAATACATCGTCTGCAATGCCGATGAAGGTGATCCGGGTGCTTACATCGACAAGTATCTCATGGAGAAACAACCTCACGCCGTCCTCTATGGGATGATGGTAGCAGGTTGGTTTGCCGGTTCTGAAGTTGGAATTCTTTACATCCGCAAGGAATACCCGGATTCCATCACCATCATCAACAAAGCGATCGAAGACCTCCACGCAGCCGGTCTTCTCGGTGATGACATTTGCGGAAGCGGATTCAATTTCAAACTGAAGACTGTCAAAGGAGCCGGGGCCTACATTTGCGGTGAAGAAACCGCACTCCTTGCCTCGCTCGAAGGGGCACGTCCTGAAGTTCGGGTGCGGCCTCCCTTTCCCACCGTCGAAGGACTTTTCCGAAAACCGACCATCGTCAACAACGTTGAGACCTTTGCCAATATTCCCTTCATCGTGGAAAGTGGCGGCGACGCTTTTGCTTCTATAGGAACACCTGACTCAACCGGACCGAAGCTGGTTTCACTCGATGCCAATTTCAACACTCCCGGCATTTACGAAGTCGCCATGGGCACTCCGGTCACCGAAGTCGTTGAGGATCTCGGCGGTGGATTCAAAGTACCGGTAAAAGCCATCCAGGTCGGCGGCCCCCTCGGTGGAATTGTTCCAACGGAAAAAATCAAGGAGCTGAGCATCGATTTCGAGTCCTTCAAGAATGGTGGATTCTTGCTCGGCCACGCCGGAATCGTTTCCATTCCTGAATCCTTTCCCATGATTCGCTACATCGAGCACATGTTCGAATTCACAGGAGATGAAAGCTGCGGAAAATGCTTCCCCTGCCGCCTCGGATCCGTCCGCGGAAAAGAACTCGCGCAAAAAGCTCAGAACGAAGATTACAAAATCGATCCCGTTCTGATGCAAGACCTTCTCAACACGATGCAATTCACCTCGCTTTGCGCGCTCGGTGGCGGTGTCCCGCTGCCGATTCAAAATGCACTCCAGTATTTTGAAGATGAGCTGAAACAATACTTTCAGGGAGAGACAACGCAGGCTCCGGCGTAAGCTACAGACATTGACATTCCCCGACAAAATATTTACCTTTTTCTACCATGGTCAGTCTCAAAAACCAGAACACCGCCTACATCGACGGCGAGCCTTTTTCCTACGAAGATGGCGATACAGTCCTCAATTTCGTGGATCGTCATCATGGTCGCGGTCAGGTTCCGACACTTTGCGATGCACCTCAGCTTGAACCCTACGGTGCCTGTCGAGTTTGTTCGGTTGAGATCGCTCTGGAAGAAGAAGGACCAAGACGGGTCGTAGCCAGCTGCCACACTCCTCTATCCGATGGGCTCTGGGTTTTCACCGAATCGAAAAATATACGCAATCTCCGGAAGAATATCGTCGAACTGGTTTTGACTGATCACCCGCTCGATTGCCTCACTTGCGAAGTGAACGGAAACTGTGAGCTCCAAACGGTCGCCGCTAAAGTTGGCATCCGTGATGTTCGCTACCCTGAAGGGGACAACCATCTGGACCGGACCAAAGATCTTTCGCATCCCTACATGACCAGTGACCTGAGCAAGTGCATCAACTGCTCTCGTTGTGTCCGCGCCTGCGATGAGGTGCAGGGCTCTATGGTTCTTTCCATGCACGGTCGCGGTTTTGAAGCCCGCATCATCAAAGGAGCTGATGTGAGCTTCGAAGACTCTCCCTGTGTTTCCTGCGGTGCCTGTTCCCAGGCCTGCCCGACATCTGCGATCTCAGATGTTTTTGCTTCCAAATCCATCGAAGCAACCGACACAACCCGGACGGTATGCACCTATTGCGGGGTTGGTTGTAATCTCGAGGTTTCCACCAAAGGAAACGAAGTCCTTTCGATTCAGGCTCCAGTCGATTCCGAGGTCAACAATTCCCACACCTGTCTGAAAGGACGTTACGCGTTTCGTTTTTACAATCATCCTGATCGCATCCGCACTCCGATGATTCGGACCAACGGACACTTTGAAGAAGCAACATGGGAGGAAGCCTACGATCACATCGCGGAAAATCTGACACGCATCAAAAACGAACATGGGCCGGATTCCATCGCCGGAATTTCTTCAGCACGCTGCACCAATGAGGAAAACTACCTCATGCAGAAATTCATTCGTGCCGTTATCGGAACGAACAATATCGATTGCTGCGCACGAGTCTGTCACTCTCCGACGGCCTTTGGAATGCAACAGGCCTTCGGAACCGGAGCGGCAACCAACTCGGTTGAGGATCTCAAGTACACCGATTGTATTTTGATCATCGGTGCCAACCCGACCCAGGGACATCCGGTCACCGGTTCAAAAATTAAGCAGCGCCTCATGAAAGGCGTTCCCGGTATCATCATTGATCCACGCAAGATCGAAATCGGCCCCTATGCGAAGTATCATCTCCAACTGCGTCCCGGAACGAATGTCGCGCTGCTCAATATGTTCAGCTACTACATCTGGGAAGCTGGACTGGTCGATCAGGACTTTATCCAGAATCGTTGCGAAGACTGGGAGAAATACGAAGCCGGGCTGAAAAATCTCGACCTCGACGAACTCGAATCGATCCATGGCGTTGATCGCGAACTGGTCAAAGCGGCCGCTCTCGAATACGGCAGCGCCGAAGCTGCCATGGAATTCCACGGCCTCGGTGTCACGGAGCACACTCAGGGCGCCAAGACGGTGATGCTTATCGCCAACCTCGCCATGATGACCGGAAACATCGGTCGTCCCGGTTGCGGGGTGAATCCTTTGCGTGGGCAAAACAACGTGCAGGGCGCAGCCGACATGGGTTGCCAACCTCACCAGGGAGCGGGCTACATGCCGGTGAATACTCCCGAGAATCACAAACTTTACGAGGAGTTCTACGGCATGCCGATGTCCGACGAGATAGGCCTGAAGATCCCGCAAATGTTTGAGTCCGCCCGAAATGGGTCGCTCAAAGCGCTTTACCTCATGGGCGAAGATGTCGTGCAAACGGATCCAAATTCGGAAGCCGTTAAGGAGTCAATGAATGCGCTCGATTTCCTCGTCGTTCAGGAAATTTTCATGACGGAAACGGCGCAGTACGCAAATGTCATTCTGCCGGCCTCCAGCTTCCTGGAGAAATCAGGAACCTTCACCAACGCCGAACGTCGCATCCAGAAAGTGCAGGCCACAGTTGAGCCTCTCGAAGGCACCAAGCCGGACGGCCAGATCATTGTCGAGATCATGAACCGGATGGGCTACGATCAGCCAGCTTACACTCCAGACGGAATGCTTGAGGAGATCTCTCAGGTGGTTCCTTTCTTTGCCGGAGTAAAGTGGGAAGAGCTGGGCTTGAACGGCAAACAGTGGCCGGTTACGAAAGACGGAAAAGACACCCAACTGCTTCATGTCGACGGTTTCCGACGCGGTCTCGGTAAATTCCATTTCTTCGAATGGCAGGAGTCTAACGAAACCAAAACCAACCTTTCGGAAGAGTTGCCTTTTGTTCTCACGACCGGACGTCTTCTCGAGCATTACAACTGCGGAACGATGACCCGCCGGACCGCCAATGGTCTCATCGTCACCAAAGATGTTCTGGCAGTGAATCCAGAAGACGCCACCAAAAAGGGAGTGGAGACTGGTGATCACGTCCGTCTCTTTTCCGCTCGCGGCGAAGTCGAACTGGAGGTCAGCGTCAGCGACGAAGTGAAGCCCGGCATTTTGTATACCACTTTTCACTTCCCCGAAAATATGGTCAACAACGTCACCAGTGACGAGCATTGCGGCGATACGCTTTGTCCGGAATACAAGATCAGCTCGGTGAATTTTGAGAAGATCCTCGACGAGCCCGGCAAGTCAGGTGTGGCTGTGGCAGAAACCGTAATGGTGAAGTAAACGGGAAATGGAAATATGAAGCGGCTGCTTTGGACCCAAAATACATTTGGGGCCGGCTCCGCTTCTTTCTTTCTGCCCGATTCTTCGAATGCCTGTGCCTGGGATCACGATACGATCGATAACGAGTCCAGGCATCCGGACACCACCGGCGACTTCCGGGCTGGCGCGAAATACGAAGGGCAGCCCCCCAAATTCCACGGAAGCGACGTGAGGTAGCGGGTTCATTTTCGGAAAACAATTCCGAATTGGAGGCAAATTTCGGACGTCGTATGCTAGAATGACGATACCGCCTTTTCTTATGAACCGACTTAAAGCATTCACCATTCTGGGTGTGGCATGTCTCATTGCCCATCCCTTGCATTTACATGCTCAATGGAATGAATACCCCCGGACAGAGCTCGTTAAGTTCCCCAACGGCTATTCCGTAACCAAGGACCCGCGGGCCAATTCCCAAGTTGTCAAATTTGTCCCGGGTCCGACAGAGGCGACCGTCAAAGGAACTTTCACCAACGATGTCGGCACTACCTTTTTTCTCTCCGACTGGAGCTGGGATCGCCGAATGAGCGGAAAGTCGCACTTTTGGATGCTACGGAAGCCTAACAATCCAGCACCGATGCCCAATCCGCAGGGCAAGGGAGTCCAAATCTTACCCACTCCCAAGGAATTCTCTTTCCCCAATGGCTTTGCCATTGTTGAAAACCCGTCTCTGCAATCCAGGGAAATCTCCACTAAAGCGGGTCCCCTGACGGCAAATATAAAAGCGTATGTCGATCGCGATGGCGTCCGCTTTTATATGTCGGATTGGAGCTATGACCGTTCTAAGGAAGGCAAAACAGCGAACTGGATGCGTCCGCTCGTTTCCAAGGCGATGGTCCCGAATGTTCCGCCACCGACTTCTCCCAAGCCAGCGAAACCTCAGGGTCTTCCTCCCGGATTGGAATACGGTGAAGCCGAGCATGAGCATGTTTTCATCGATGGGTATGATTTGGTTGCCCGTCCGGATCAGCAGGCGACTCCCGTCCGATCAATAACCGATCCGCAGGTGGTAAAGATTATTGGCGAAGCCTGGGACGACGATGGAACCTATCGACTCAGCCAGGAACAGAATCAGCTGCGACTGCAGGGTAAACCCTACCTCTGGATGCGCGATCGGGGCCCCAGAAAAAGGCCGGATCTACTCCCCCGAATGAAGGAGATCGCCGGAAGCTACGATTTTCGATTCGGGCCGGAAAGCAATCTCGACTGCCCGTGGCGGGTCGCCGTCGAATTGATGTCCTACGACAAGAACAAGGCATTGATCGCTCTCAAGGAATTCGGGGTGGAGCCTTACCTTACTGAAATCGCTCCCCGCTTCGGTGATATCGAACTCCCTTTTGAATGGATGAGGGAGGCCGCCAAGTTTCTCGACGAGACCGGTGCCCTCGACCGATCGATTACGACTCTCCGCAATCAACTTCCCAAGCAAGACAGGATCACAAAGATATACGAGCGAATCGACGAAGAAATGATGATCAGTTACTCCAGGGACGAGAAGGAATTCAATATTCGCTTCCTTGCAGTCCTCGAAGCCCATAAGGGAAATTTTACGGCAGTGGAGAGTCTGCTTTCTCCGCTTTTGCAGGGCTGGAGTCCGGCAGATGACAAGCTCAATGCTTCCGGCCCACGCATCAATATGTTGCGCGAGTTGGCACGCGCCCAATGGAAGCAAGGGAAGTTGGATTCGGCAAAAGCGAACACGCGACTTTGGCTCGATGCCTATACACGCGACGTCGCCAATGATTTGCTTCATCCCGACTACGTGGATGCCTCTCAACGGGTCATGGAATTCGACAATGATTTCGAGTCGATCGGCGAATATTTCGATTTACTCGAAGCCGTCACCGACCCTCAGATCGCTGCCGAAATGGTCGTGGGTTTAAAGGGCCTCCAGCTTGCGGTCACATCATCCCAACAGATTCGGAACTCATCGCAGGCGAATCCTGAAGTGGCCGCTCTTTCCAAAGAACTGATCCGCCTCAACGAAGAAGAGCAGCGGAGCGACCTTGCCGGATCCGCCCCCGATCACAGCCGTAAGGATCGGATTTCTGAAATTCATTCCGATCTGGCGATGCGGCGCTTGAGCGGAGCCAACCTCGATCTGGCAAAGATTCCCGAATGGAATCGTTTGTCGGCAGAAGTCGATCG
>CAJXQE010000112.1 GCA_913058215.1 uncultured Verrucomicrobiales bacterium | reverse complement strand
GATCAGCCTCGGTCTCGTGGGCTCGGAGATGTGTATAAGAGACAGGCATGGATGATGCAGTCGGGATCGTTTTGAAAAAGCTCGATGAACTGGGACTCGCCGACAATACCCTGGTGGTTTTCACTTCGGACAATGGCGGAGTCTCGGCGGGGGATGCATTTTCCACTTCGAACCTTCCTCTGCGTGGCGGAAAAGGGATCGAATATGAAGGCGGGACTCGCGAGCCTTACTACATTCGCTGGCCGGCCAAAGTAAGTCCGGGCACCAATAAAACTCCGGTGACCGGCACGGATTTTTATCCGACCATTCTCGAAGCCTGCGGGCTTCCACTGAACCCCGATCAACATGCCGACGGCGTGAGTCTGCTGCCCTTAATGCTGGGCAAAACTATCCCGGAGCGTCCGATCTTCTGGCATTACCCGCATTACAGCAATCAGGGTGGTGAACCCGTCAGTATGATAATGGATGGCGATTGGAAGTTGATCGAGGATCTCGAGGACGGCTCGCTTCGTCTCTACAATGTCGCTGACGATACCGGTGAGCAAAAAGATCTGGCTACAGAAAACCCTGACGTCACCAGGAAAATGGCGGCTGCGCTCCGAGCCTGGAAAGCCGAAGTCTCGGCGGGAAAAATGGTGGAGAACCCGAAGTATGATCCCATCAAATATCAGGAGCAGGTCAAGCAGGCGCACACGAAAAAGAAGGAGCAGTTGGAAGGTTTTCACCACCGGCTCGTCTATCCTCCCGGGGAACTTGTTCCGGGTCAGCCGGTGACTTATCAGTCGAAGGCTTTCAAAGAACCGAAATAGGAAAACTCTCCGGATTCTCCGGGATCGTTAAATTGAATTTGATTCGGACTCAAACCTCTCTCACATTCGCCGCATGGAAAACGTCATCATTATCGGGACCGGTTGCGCCGGCTGGACAGCAGCAATCTACACGGCTCGTGCCAATCTCAAGCCGCTGGTCATCGCCGGTGAACAGCCCGGGGGGCAGCTTACGACGACCACGGAAGTGGAGAATTTCCCCGGCTTTCCCGAAGGTGTCATGGGACCGGAGCTGATGATGAAAATGCAGGCGCAGGCTGAAAAGTTTGGCACCCGCATTGAATACGATCTCGTTTCCTCAATCGAGAAGCAGGGCGACGGAACCTTTATTTTGAAAACATCCGGCGGAAACGAACGCGCCACCAAGACTGTCATCATCGCGACGGGTGCGAGCCCGCGTTATCTCGGTCTCCCCAATGAAATGGATCTCATTGGGCATGGCGTGACTTCCTGTGCCACTTGCGACGGAGCCTTTTATCCCGACGTTCCCGTTTGTGTGATCGGTGGCGGCGACTCGGCTTGTGAAGAGGCGAATTTCCTGACTCGCTTCGCCAGCAAGGTGTATCTCATTCACCGCCGTGATGAATTGCGTGCTTCCAAAATCATGGCCGACCGGACGCTCGCGAATGAAAAGGTAGAGCCCGTCTGGAATTCCGGGGTCTCTGCCTATCTTACCGACGAAAAAGGTGATGTCCGGGCTGTGACTTTGAAAGACACGAAGACGGGTGAAGAAAGCGAACTCGAAGTGAAATGCGTTTTCGTGGCGATCGGTCACGTTCCCAACACCCAGTTCCTCGAAGGTTCCGGCGTGGAGCAGGATGATAATGGCTACGTTTTGCAAACCGGTCAGGACACTTCCACGAATGTGAAAGGGATTTTCTCTGCCGGAGATGTGGCGGATCACGTTTATCGTCAGGCGATCACCGCTGCCGGAAACGGCTGTCAGGCCGCTCTCGATTCGGAGCGTTATCTGGCCGATCTCGAAGGCTGATCCGGCGCAGGTGCGGAACCGCAAAGTCTTGCCAGTGCTTCTCTCATTTTTCAAAGTCGTCTTTCAACACGACTTTGATCATGAGAAAAACCATCTTCATTTTACTTTTCCTCGCGGCCACTTTTCCGCTGACGGCCGATGACGTTCGGCTCGCGGAACCGCTGACGCTGCACGGTTACCATCCCTTTCGCCCGGTCGATTCGGCAGAAGCCTGGGAAACTCGCAAGAAAGACATCTCCGATCGTGTTCTTCTCGGTTGTGGTCTGCTTCCTTTGCCGGAAAAGACGCCGCTGAATGCGAAGCGCTTCGGCAGATTGGAGCAGGATGGATTTGCGGTGGAGAAAGTGTATTTCGAATCGATTCCCGGTCACTACGTCACTGCTTCGCTTTACACACCGACGGGTGAGTCGCTGAAAGTTGGTGAAAAGAACGGAAAACGTCCTGCTGTTCTCTGTCCTCATGGCCATTGGAAAGAGGGCCGTTTTTACGACATCGCCGAACCGGCGGTGAATAATCTGATCGCCAATGGAGGAGAGCGCTTCGCCAACTCAGCGAGGAATCCGATTCAGGCGCGTTGTGTGCAGCTGGCCCGGATGGGGTGTGTCGTCCTCCAATATGACATGCTCGGCAACGCCGATTCCAAACAGCTCGAAGAACATCGTCGTGGGCCGCGTCCGAAGATGAATTCCGCCAGGGAGGGCGAATGGGGCTTTGTTAGTCCGCAGGCGACCCTGCGATTACAAACCAACTTCGGCCTGCAAACCTGGAACAGTATTCGGGCGCTCGACTATGTCTGCAGCCTCGAAGAAGTGGATCAGGACCGGCTCATGGTGACCGGCGCCAGCGGAGGCGGAACCCAAACCATGATTCTCGCCGCCGCGGATGACAGGATCGATGCCGCTTTCCCCTGCGTCATGCCATCGACTGCGATGCAGGGGGGCTGCACCTGTGAGAATACGCACTATCTGAGAATTGGGCAGGGGAATATGGACATCGCCGGAGCCGTCGCTCCGAAGCCGCTCGGGATGACGGCAGCGGACGACTGGACCGTGGAGTTGCAAACCAAAGGCCATCCCGATCTGTTGGAGCTCTACAAGCAATTGAAAACGCCGAAGAATTACGAAGCCCATTTCGATATCCATTTTAAGCACAACTACAATCACGTTTCGCGGACGCACATGTATCGATTTGTGAATCAGCATTTCGGTCTCGGGCTGACTGCTCCGGTTCTGGAAGGCGATCACGAATTTCTGACGAGTGATTACCTCAGTGTGTGGAGCGATGGGAAACCGGACGGTTACAAAGTGGGCGATGATCATGAGCGCGATCTCAATAAGACCTGGGCGGAACTTTCGGATGCATCGATCACGGATGAAGCCGCTGAGCGGGCGTGGAGCTTGATATTAAATCGAGGCTACGACGAAGTCGGTGATGCCACCTTTGAGCTGGGCGACAAAGAGCAGCGCGACGGCTATCTTGCCATGAACGGAACCATAACCCACAAGGACGAGATCGTTCCTGCCTCCTTCTACTATCCGGAAAGCTGGAATGGGGCGGTGACCATTTGGCTGAGCCGAAATGGCAGGGCGGGCCTCGATGGGAATGCCGAAGTCGAGAAACTCGCCAAAGGGGGAGTGGCAGTCATGGGGCTCGATCTTTTCCGTCAGGGCGAACCTGATCCAGCTGAAAACCCTTCGACCACCTATTCCGGAAAAAAAGAACTGGAGCCTGACAGCTGGCAGCGTTCACCGGTTTACTACTACGGATACAACGACTCCATCTTCGTCCGCCGCGTTCACGACATTCTCTCGGCCGTGAAAATGGCGCGGACTCATGACAAGTGGGACGTGAAAGAAATCACCCTCACCGGCGACGAAGGCACCGGTCACTGGGCAGCGGCGGCGGCTTTCCTCGCGGGAGATGCGATCAACAATGCCGAAGCCAAAGTCGGTAACTTCACATTCGGTAAACTCGACAATGTCTGGCACGAAGATTTCGTGCCGGGTGCGGTGAAGTATGGGGATGTAGATCGGCTTTTGAAGTTGGCAGAATTGAAGCAGTAGATGACAAGCCGGGGAGGTCACGCTACTTTGTGGGGAGATGAAAGTGAGTAATCACGAAGCTTTGCGAGAACCGGTGCGGAAGGTTGTCGGGCGTTCTCTTGCAGAGAATCACCCTTTTCGGAGGCTTGCCGCTCTTCAGCGGAATGCAGACGCAGTGCTCGGACGCAGTTGGCGTGGAAAAGATGATGGAACCCTCATTCGAAAAGTTGTTGGTAAAGCTGACTGAAGCGGATATCCGATTCATTGTCGTTGGAGGTCTTGCCGTCACTCTCAATGGGTATGTTCGTTTGACTGAAGATGTCGATTTCGTCGTCGATGTCGCTGAGGACAATGTATTGGGATTAATCGAGTTTCTTCAGGAATTTGGAGAGGGGTTCGGAGGAGGTCTCAAGGTGGAAGACTTTAAGTTGGAACCCGGGGCAATCAGGGTGATCGAAGCAAGCGAAGATTGCCAAATGGATATTTTCACTCTGATTGGTGGGTTTACTTTCGATGAACTGATCCAGGATTCCGAAACCTCTTCTGTGGGTGGACGGAAATTTCACTACGTTTCAAAAAAGCAACTCATCGCTATTAAGTCTTCTTCTACCCGGGAAAAAGATAAAATTGATATTTCAGCGATGAATCAATTGATTGAGAATCCTGACGCATTTAATTGAAACAGAGCCGTGGCTTCTTTTTCGTTTATGTACCTTCACCGCCAAAGTCGGCGATTTCAAATTTGGTAATCTCGACAATGTCTGGCACGAGGATTTTGTGCCCGGTGCGGTGAAGTATGGGGATGCCGGACGCTTACTGAAGTTGGCCGACTAAGGGCCGTAGTATTCTCCGGGAAGAATGTATGGGCCGGTCGCCACACGGTTCTTCCCGGAATTCCTGTTCTCCCTACAAAGCCCTGATCTGTCGCTTCAGCTTTTTGACCTGCTTCTGGAAACTCTTGATCTTGCGTTTTTGCTTTTTACGCTTGGCGTTTTTGAGCTTCTTATTGAGTTTCCGAAGCTTTTTGGAAAGTCTTGCGCGCAGAGCCCGGTTGTCCGGTACGTAAACGCCCTCCACGGCTCCGAGGTCGGGGCTGAAGTTTGCGACCCGGGCTTTTCCCTGCTGATCCGTTCCGGGAGCGGGGAAGAACCAGCCCCAGTTGAGTGCGAGGGAAGTGGCGGTCGGCGGCATCGTTGGCGTTTTCCCCCCGTAGTTGCCAATGGTCAGCAATCCATGGGATAGTCGATTATACGTGGTTCCGACCAGGGGCGAGGCAGAAGGGAAGACATCGGAGACGGATTCGTTGCAGCCGATCAAATTGCTGCCGAAGGCCTTGATGGTTCCTCCATTGCTGGAGATGTCGGCCCGCGCATTGGTGGCGGTGTTTTCCGCGACGATGCAGTTGCGGAAGTTCAGGGTGCTGCCGGCACCGCCTTTGTGGACTCCGCCGCCGACGGCTCCTGACTCGTTATTGACGATGGTGACATGGGTGAAAGTGCTTGGCAGTGTTCCGGAACGGGTGAAGCCTCCTCCACCGCCTGCTGCAGTGTTGGTGACGAAGGTGCAGTTGGTCATCCAGCTCGTTCCCGAGTCAAAGACACCTCCGCCGCCTCCGGTGGTGGCCTGGTTGTGGTCGACGGTGCAGCCCGTCATCCGCAACGTGCCGGAACCCTGGTTGTTGATGCCGCCACCGGTATTGTTGGCGGTATTGTTGTAGATGCGGCAGTCGGTCAGATTGACGACTCCCCGATTGAGGATAGCGCCGCCGAGATTGCCCGGACTGCCTCCGGCTGGTGCATCGCCGTCGCGCAAGTGAATGCAGGAGAGTGAGAGTACGGAACTTACGCCGACGTCGAAGATGCGGGACTGCTTGTCGCCGGAAACGGTGACGCCTGCGCTGAGCCCTTTTGCAGAAATGGCGACCTCTTGATTGACGATGTCCAGGTCGGTTCCTCCGAGAGTGATGGTCTGGCCATTGAGGGAAGGGGCAAAAGTGATGGTGCGAAATTCTCCGGTGGCTTTGGCATCGCGGAGGGCTTCGCGCAGGGAAATGGCCCCGTCGCCGCTGTCGGAGGGATTGTCGAATTCGTCGGAGGCAGTCGTGACAGAAAGGGGGGCGTCGCCGATTTCGAGAATGTACACGGCTCCGCTGACATTTCCCCCCGTGTCGTCGGCCCAGGCACCGATGGCGATTTCGGGAACACCATCCCCATCGAGATCCCCTATCGTCGAGCAGGAAGCGCCGAAAAAATCAAAATTCGCAAGGGCGAGTCCGCCGCTGCCATCGGCGATCTTGGTAAACGAGTTCACCGTGCCCGGAGTCGCGGAGACGATCGGTGCGAATGCGATCACGGACAGGAGCGTGAGGATAAGTGTAAAGGTGGAGGGTGATTTTTTCATGACGGATGGATGATCGATAGCGAAGAGGGGTCTGAATGCAAATGTTTACTTAAAACAGGAGAAGAAGGGAAGTCATTTTACCCCTCTCCTCTTTATACAAGCGCTGAACTGAAGCAAAACCGGACAAAATTTTTTGAAAAAATTAATTCTTTCCCAAGGTTCTGGTAGTGATGGGATAAACGGCCTTCGTGATGATTGAACTGAAACCGGAGGGTGGACGACGAAACCTTACTTGTGGTCTGCCCGGGCCGGAGTTTCCTGAAAAGGTGATTTTTTTGAGTTAACAGGTTTCCTCCAATCGAATCAGGGCGTAAAATCTCTCTATGTCGGAATCGCCTCCACCCAAAAGCACGCCTAAACCGAAAGCCGCACCCATCAAAAAACCTTCGCCACCCATTGAATTGGAGCCTGAGTTTTCTGATCTGGATGAGTTGCTGGAGGCTCGGGAAGGACGTGCTTCGGGCTTGTCTCATAAGGTTTCCCTCGAGGTTGCCTTTGAAAAAGGGGTCTACCCTTACAAAACCAAAATGCCGACAAGAGACTATGAGCAGGAAAAGCTTCGCCTTCAGGCGGAACTGCTCAAAGTTCAGAAATGGGTGAAGCTTGAGGGGAAGAAAATAGTCATTCTTTTTGAAGGTCGCGATGCTGCCGGAAAAGGGGGCGCCATCAAGCGATTCATGGAGCACTTGAACCCACGGGCTGCACATGTGGTCGCGCTCGAAAAGCCAACAGAGCGTGAACAGGGCCAATGGTATTTTCAGAGATATATTCGGCATCTGCCAACCGCCGGGGAAATGGTCCTCTTTGATCGTTCCTGGTACAATCGCACAGGAGTGGAGAGGGTCATGGGTTTCTGCGAATCCCGGGATTATCTGGAGTTTCTGCGTCAATGCCCATCGGTCGAGAGGATGCTGGTAAACAGTGGAATCCTGCTGTTCAAATACTGGTTTTCGGTCAGTCGAATGGAGCAACTTCGTCGCTTTCACGGTAGGAAGACGGATCCGTTAAAACAGTGGAAACTCAGCCCGATTGACTTGGAGTCTCTGGGCAAGTGGGATGATTACACTCATGCCAAGGAGTCGATGTTCTTTCATACCGACACTGCGGACGCACCCTGGACCGTGATTAAATCGGACGACAAAAAGCGTGCTCGAGTGAACTGCATCCGGGATTTTCTCTATTCTCTGGACTACCCGGATAAAGATCTCGAAGCAATTGGTGTTCCGGACGATAAGATCGTCGTAAAAGCATCGCAGGAATACACTCCTGACGACGTTTTGAAGATGGTGTGAGAGAAAAGTCATTTTTCATCCAGATTCCTTCCCTTCTTGAGGCAATCTCGAATCGGGTTCTCCAGCCCATTCTCAGAATCTACCCGTTTTTACTGCGCCTTGCCCGGTTGTGGTCGATCCCGGGTCCCTGTAGAGTGGGATCTGCATGCTTCGAAATTCATCCACCATTTCCCTTGTTTTCGCGACTTTGATTCTGGTCTTGGGTGTTTGTGATGTTCGAGCAGATGTCGACTCCTTGATCACTGCCGACTGTGTGGATCAAGGTATACCAATCCCGGCGCTCGCCGGCGACGCGACCTTCCTGCGCCGGGTATATCTCGATTCGATCGGACGTATCCCGACCGTTCAGGAGGCTCGTGTGTTTCTCGCTTCCACCGCCCCTGACAAACGCGCCGAACTGATTGATTCGCTGCTCAACTCGGAAGGCTACCCCAAGCATTGGTTTCACTTCTGGGCTGATCTCTTGCGCCTTTCCACTGAGGCTGAAATTACCCGCAGTGGGATTGTTGGCTCGGCCTACAGCGAATGGGTCCTGCAGGCTCTTCGCGACAATCGTCCCTACGATCAGATGGTTCGTGATCTTGTCGGTCGGCAGGGCAATGTTTGGGAGCCGGAGAATGCTGGTGCCGCTGGTTTTTACCTGCGGGATTTTGGGATGCCGCTGGAGAATTTCGGGATTCTCATGCAGACCTTTGCAGGTACCCGGATGGAATGCGCGCAGTGTCACAATCATCCTTTTGATCGTTGGACGCAGATGGATTTTCACAAAATGGCGGCATTCACCTATGGCGTCCGGGCCAGCAAATACCCGGCGATATACGAACAGCTCAAGGGGGCGGATCGATCAGCGATTAACAAGATCACTATTCCGATGCGTTTTGCTTCGGTCTTGCCTCGTGCTTACCCGATCAAGCTTCCACACGACTACGCTTACGAAGATGCCAGTCCTCATGACACGGTTGCCGCGGAGACTGTGTTCGGAGAGAAAATTCAGCCGGAAGGTTCGCCGGGGAGTGGAATGGAATCGGCGACCTTTGCCCGCTGGCTAACGGATTCCAACCAGCCCCGCTTCACCCGGGTCATTGTGAATCGCCTGTGGAAACACCTTTTCGGCGCAGCCCTGGTTCCTCCGCCTCTCGACGATTTGCGCGATGATACGACGGCGTGGAATCCGCAGCTTGAATCTGAGTTGATGCAATTGATGGTCGATTCGAATTTCGATCTGCGCTCCTTCCTTGCCGCGGTAATGAAAACCAGAGCCTACCAACGCACGGCTTCATCGCGCGAAGGGAATACCGGGGGGCGCCAGGCTTTCGAGGCTCCCTACCTGCGACGCATGAGCGCCGAGCAAGTGTGGGATTCCTACGCGACTCTCGTTACGGTGTCACCCGAACGGCCCTACTATCAGCGTCATTCATATCGCGAAAGGTATCTCAATGACTTGCGTGTTCGTGCTGAAAAAGTGTGCAACAAGAGTCCGGATACGGTGAGGGCATGGCTGCATTCAGCGGAGGGAAAGGCTTTTGTCGCACGGCGGGAAAAAGCGCCTTCTCCTGTCGCCGACGCCCTGATTGAAAAACAACGCGAGCAGACAAAGTCGCTCGACCGCTACAAAGATTCGGGAGCTGGTTCGACAAAGCAGTTCTATGAATGGAAAGCCCTCCAGAGCCGACTCTATCGTGCCAGTGAATTAGAGACTCCGGCCCCGCCCGGACATTTCCTGCGAACTTTCGGCCAATCGGATCGGACTCAGACCAACAACGCCCGCCGCGACAATTCAATTCCTCAGATGCTGGCACTCTTCAACAGTGAGATGACGGGTGGCGTTTTCAATCCATTTTCCACTATCTCACGTCTCAGCGCCGAAGCGGATGATCGACGCGGGCGGGTCGAGACTCTGTTTCTCGGAATTCTGACTCGCCATCCTAAGGCAGCAGAGTTGGCTGTGGCTGAAGAGGAGTCGACCGAAGATTTAATTGCCGCGCTCCTCGCGACTACCGAGTTTTTGTTTATTCCGTAGTGCCGGGTTTAATGATTTCGGAAATCCAACCGGTCGTAGAGTGGACAATGACGTAGCATCTTCAAGAATCGACGTCTCTCTGGCCTTTTCACATGAATCAGAATATCCTTTCCAAATGGGTTCCTCCCACGGCCTGCTTCTGAATCGAATAATCTATGCCCGCGCCTGACTTGTCTCGAAAAGTTTTACTCATCGGTTGGGACGCTGCTGATTGGAAAGCAATCACGCCTCTCATAGATGAAGGGAAAATGCCCAACCTGGAGGCGATGATGAACTCTGGGATCTGTGGGAATCTGGCAACGCTTCAACCCGTTCTGAGCCCGATTCTATGGACATCCATTGCCACTGGAAAACGCGCCTACAAACATGGCATCCACGGATTTTCTGAACCGGATCCGGTAAGTGGTATGATTCGTCCGGTGACGAATCTATCGAGAAAAACCAAAGCAATTTGGAATATTCTCAATCAGGAAAAACTCAAAACAGTAACGATTGGGTGGTGGCCCTCCAATCCCGTGGAGGAGCTTTCCGGGGGCGTTATGGTTTCAAACGACTATCAAAATGCTCATGGGAGCGATCCCGGGAAGTGGGGGATGAAGCCTGGGACGATTCATCCTGAAAAATTGAACAAGGCCCTCGCCGATGCCCGGATCCACCCGGCTCACATTACCGAGGAGAATATCCGGTCGTTTCTCCCGGGGCTTGAAGGGATGAGTCGCAAAGAACTGGACCGGGCCGGGAAAGATTCACGTGTTCAGAGCCTGGTGAAAATTATTGCCGATTGCTCATCGATTCATTCTGCTGGAATGCTTCTCAACAATGCGCCATGGGACTTCATGGCCATCTATCATGATGCGATCGATCACTTCGGGCATGCTTTCATGAGATATCATCCGCCGCAACGCAGGCATATTGATGACTGGGATTTCAAATTATTTAACTACTGCCTCGAGGCGGGGTATCTCTACCACGACCAAATGCTCGGGGAATTGCTTCGCAATGTAGATGAAGAGACCACTGTGATTCTGATGTCAGACCACGGGTTTCATCCGGATCACATGCGACCGACCGCCATCCCGCGCGAGCCCGCCGGTCCCGCCATTGAGCATCGACAGTTCGGAATCTTTGTCGCGAAAGGGCCGGGCCTTCGGAGGGATGATCGTATCTACGGGGCGAACCTCCTCGATATTTGCCCAACAATTCTCCATCTCTTTGGATTGCCTGTAGGTAAAGATATGGACGGCAAAGTGTTGCTCGACATTTATGACTCTGAGGAGTTGCCCGATATCGAACGGATCGACAGTTGGGATGATGTTCCGGGAGATCATGGGATGCACCCGGAAGACAGGCAGATCGCACCTTCAGATTCCAAAGCGGCGCTGGATCAACTTGTTGCTCTTGGTTACATTGATAAGCCGGACGAGGACAAGTCAAAAGCTTTGGATCAAACGGTAAGGGAGCTGGACTTCAATCTTGCTCAGGCCTGTATCGACGGAGGCCTCTACAATGATGCTGTCGAGATTCTTGAGGGGCTTTATGAAAGATGGCCCGATCAACACCGCTTCGGATTCAATCTCGCCAGCTGTTATCAAAAAACGGGTCGCCCCTCCGAACTCCGGGAACTGGTCAATCTGATCATCGAAAGACGGATAGAAGAAGCCAGGCTTGCCGTCGGGAAACTGGAGTCTCTGGAACTCGGGGATGAGGACGTCGCGAAGAGAGAGAAAGAGCAAATCGAAAAAATGTCCGATGATGAGAAGAAGAAATTTTTCCGTGATCGGTCTGAGCTCATCGCCAAATCAAGGCCCAATCTATTTTCCCTGGTCTATCTGGAAGCCTTCGCTGATTTTGCCGAGAAGAAATACGAAGACGCCTTGCAAAGACTCCGGGAAATCGATAGCGAATATGGAGCGCGGATTCAGGCTCTAATATTGAGAGGGGAAATCTGCCAGCATCTTAAAAAGTGGCCTGAGTCACAAGCTGCGTTTGAGGAAGCCCTTTCACTCGATTCTGAATCTCCCAGTGCCCTCCTGGGACTGGCCCGGACTGCGCTGGCGAAGCGGGAGTATGAACGCGCATGCGAATATGCCTGTGATTCCATCGGCTTGCTCTTCTTCCAGCCCCGGGCACACTATATCCACGGCATTGCTCAATACCGTCGCGGAAACTGGGAGGAAGCAGAGATGGCTTTCACCATTTGTGTAAATCAGGCTCCTCTCTATTCGGCTGCCTACAGGATGTTGGGGGAAATCGCCCGACGATTTAAAAACGATCCCGGCCAAAGCCTGTTCTACACCGGACAGGTCAAAGAGTCGCGGCGCAAAAAACTTGAACTGGTAGATCAGAAATCCAATCTATCAGTCGCGCACGAGTCCCATATTACCTCGTCCCGTGAGAGCGGGAAAGACCGGCCTCTCCCCGAACTGAAGGGAGATCCATCTGCGTTTGAGGGAATTCCCGGGAATGAAATTATCACGGTGGTATCCGGTCTTCCCCGATCCGGCACTTCCTTGATGATGCAAATTCTGGAGGCAGTAAACTTTCCGATCTTCACAGATGGAGTTCGCGAAGCGGACGAATCAAATCTCCGGGGATATTATGAGCACGAGAAAGTCTCTTCCTTGCTAGGCAGCAGGGACCGGGCCTGGCTTGCAGGTGCCAGGGGGCACGCCCTTAAGGTCGTGGCACCTTTGTTGTCCTGTCTACCCGGGCGATTGTTAAAAGTGGCGAATTCCAAGGAGCCACCTCAAGCGGTTTACTATCGCGTAATCTATATGGAACGAGACATGGATGAAGTTCTAGCGAGCCAGGATTCCATGCTGGATCGGCTGGGGCGCGGGAGAAAAACCGGGGAGAGGAAGCAGGCTGATGTCGCAAAAGCATATCGGCAACAGGAGCGCAGAGCGAGGCTATGGTGTGCCGGGCCGCGGGTCCAGGCAATGGCAGTAGATTTTGCGACCCTGGTTCACCAGGCGGATGACATCCTGCCTCAGCTTGCAAAGTTTATAGGTGCTCCGGATCAACTGGATGTGATGCGATCTTGTATTGATACCGAATCGCATCGCGTCAGGATAAAAAGTGATTCTCCGTAGCTTTAGCAAACACGGGGCGGTTCACTTCTTCGTTTTGATCTGCGATCTGACGAGGTCAGAAACAGAATTTCTTGGATCACTGCTCCTCAATGTCGCCCGGAAAGTCTTCTTTTTCCCGACCGTCTTCCTGCCGGGTTTCACATCCATCCGCAGGCGGTGGGTTTCGTCCTTATCCAGTTCGGGCGTTTCGAATTGCCCTCTGGTGACAGCTCCGGTCACATTGCCGAAAGGCGCGGACAATGATCGGTAGGACACTTTAAAGAGACCGTTCCCTTTCTTGCCCCGGATCGAAAATACTGTTCCTGCCTCTCCGTCATTCTGCTGGGTGAAAAAGACCCTGGCGATTTTGCGTTTCTTTGAAGTGAGATTGAGCTGTTGGCCTGCTCCGTTGGTGTTGACAATGCCGTCGCCGCGCTGGGCTCCCGGGCTTTTTCCAAGAGTCAGATCCGATCTGACATCGCTGAGAAGCTCAATCGAGTCAGGACTGAAACGAATGACGCGGTTGTTGTCACGATCCGCTACCCAAAGCCGACCGAGGGAATCCACAGCAAGGTTTTGCGGATCGTTCACTCTGTTCTGTGCCAGACCTGCGGTGTCGTTGGTACCACTGTTTCCCAGGACGGCGTTTGCTGCGATTTTTCCATTTTTGGCGGATGCGCCTTCGAAGACCAGGATTCGGTTATTGCGCTGATCTGCGACAAATAAAGTGTCTTCTACACTGCTATAGGCCAGGCCGCTGGTATCGGGAAGACTGTCGGTTTGTGCTCCGTAAAATGACATGCTGACCAGGTCGGTTTGTCCGAGAACCGCATCAGCATCTGCTCCGGTCGCTTTCGCCGATGCGTTATCAAACCGCAGAACGCGATTGTTGTTGAGATCGCCTACCCAGAGTGTTCCCGCTCCGCTCAAGGCCAAAGAAGTGGGTGACCTGAAACTGTCTGCATCGCTTTCGCTTGTTGTGTCAGTGAAATTATCCTGCCCTAGAACTCCGTCAGCGTTCGCGCCGTTGGCTTTGGCGGCGGCTGCGTCAAAACGCAAAACACGATTGTGAAAGGAGTCTGCTACGAAAAGAGTTCCGTCAGGTGATACGACAACATCCTCTGGATAAAGAAAGGAGTCCCGGGAGGCAACGGTGTCGCGGTCGTCAAAGTTTTCCTGTCCCAGAACCCCATTTGCTGCCGAGCCACTGGGAATGGTGGACGCGTTGTCAAATCGAAGAACCCGCCCGTTCTGAGAATCACATACCCAGAGGCGTCCACCGACATCGACGAACACGGCTTCAGGTTGATTTGTCCGGGTAATTGAACGCCCCGGGGAAGCGCTGGTCAGATTGTCCTGACCAAGAACGGCTTCTGCGGTTCCTCCATTGAAAACGGATTCATAGGAACTGAATCGCAAAACCCGGCTGTTCTCAGTGTCTGCGACAAAAACTTTTCCGGTCGTTGGATCAACCGCGATCGAAGCCGGGCCTTCCATGCCAGTGGCTGTTAATCCGATCGTGGCGGTGACGAAATTCGTTTGGCCTAGAACCACATCCGCTTGTTGACCGTTTGACCATTCCTGTGACTGAGCGAAGGCCTTTGGTGTTAAGGTGCTTGATAGAAGAAGGAGCGACGCCAAAGTCAGCGTCCGTTGGACCGGGTTTTTAATTGCCATGGTCTATGGCTGACGAACCCGAATGATAATTATTCAAAAATACCATAAAAGAATAAAGCCTTTGTCAGTCGTCTGAGGTCAAACTTCTCGAAGCTCTCGCCACCGCAGCAGCCACCGGGTTGATAGCTGGTTTAGGAGCCTTCTTCAGCTTTCGAGTGACCGTTCCGGAATCGGATTCTTTTACCGGCAGGGTCCCATTGATTTCCCGAACTCTGACAAATTGGATTTTCACCGTGCGACCCAGCAGGATTGTGTCGCCGTTCTTCAAAGGGAGGGGCTCATCATTCAAGGGCATACCGTTGAGGTGAGTTCCGTTTTTTGACCCGAGATCGACCACTTGAAATTGCCCAGACTCCTGGCGCAGTTCGCAATGCTTAGTAGAAACAGGATCTTCAATGACGATGATGTGATTCTCCGATCCTCGGCCAATCTTCACTCGATTGCAATTCAGCTGATAATAAGCCGCATTGCCGTCCGGAGTATTGACGACCAGGTTAAAAAGTTCCTTTGCCATGAGCTTCTACGATAGCGGATGACTGCTCAAGATGTCAATTGGTGGCATCCTGAGCTTGCACAAAATAGCTAACTGTTGTTTTCTGATTTAATGAGATCTTTACTGATTCCTGTTATCGTTGTGGTTTTTCTGAGCTCGGGATATTCCCGGGAGTTCACAGATTCCAAAGGCCGGAAAATTGAGGCGGAACTTTTGGCCCATGCCGGTGAGAATATTATCATCAGTCGCGGGGGAAAAGAATTCGTGGTTCCAATCACCATGTTCTCTGTGCTTGATCAGGGGTTCATTCGAGAATGGACCGCTGCGAATCCCGGAGCAGTTCGCTACAAGTTCGCCTACTACACGGATCTGGAGAAAGAGAAGATCAGTCAGGGTAAGGCTCCCGGCTCGATGGTTGATGACCGACTCAAAGTGATCCCCTATACTTATGAAGCTATCGTCTACAACAAGGAGGTGGCCCCGATCGAAGATATTGAAATCGTCTACGAAATCTATGTTGCCGATTTTGTGGATACGAAAAACAACGCATTTACCCGCATGGCAGTGGGAGGAGCAAAAACTGAGAAGCTTCAGGCAATCGCCGGAAAATTTCCGGTAGCGAAGATTCCACCCGGGGGCAGGCAGGAATTCAGCCGCACTTTTAATACGGAATTCTACATTGATCGCGACGGTGGAAAAACGGATGCAGCGGCAACAGACAAGGTCATCGGAATCAGAATCCGGGTGATGAAAGATGGGAAAGTTCTCGATGAGCATGTGGAAGATGAAGATTCCTCCCGCATGGCCAAAACAAGCTGGCAGGGTGCTGCGCCCTCTGCCGGAACCAAGATTGAGGACCAAAGATAGTTACGCGGATGCGGGGCTAATGCCCCGATCACGTGATGGCAGGAGTGGATACGGTGTCTTACCTTTTTTCAGGTAACCGTATGGCCCTGCACCATGCTTAGAATCGAAGGATCAAATTCCGAACCGTTTTGCGACGGAATCGGACGTCGAGGATTTCTCCAGATCGGAGGGCTTGCGCTTGGTGGTGCCTCTCTGCCTCAGATTTTGAATGCCGAATCGCTTTCATCGCCTGGATCCAAACTGAATCACAAGGCAGTGATCATGGTTTTCCTGGCCGGGGGACCGCCGCATCAGGATATGTGGGATTTGAAAATGGACGCCCCGTCGGATTACCGCGGCGAGTTCAAGCCGATCCCGACGAATGTTCCCGGGATTCAGATCTGTGAAGAATTTCCTAAAATCGCGAAGATGGCGGACAAGTTTGCCTTCGTTCGTTCCATGGTCGGAGCGGAAGGCCCGCATGATGCCATGATGTGTCTGACGGGGCGCGCTGGTCGCAAAAATGTTCCTCCCGGTGGGTGGCCAAGTATTGGAGCGGCTCTTTCTAAACTGAATGGGCCGGCGGATGCTTCCTGTCCCCCTTTTGTAGGCTTGTCTCCCAAATGCGGGCACGATGAGTGGGGCGATCCGGGGCAGGCAGGATTTGCGGGGCCGTCACATGCGCCTTTCACTCCCTTCCGGGGCGGTGGAAAAGAGGACATGGTTCTGAAAGATATCACCCTTGATCGTTTGTCCGATCGCAGGGGCCTCTTGAGTAGTTTCGATACTTTCCGGAGAGAAGTCGATCAGTCCGGAATGATGAGCGGGATGGATACTTTCACCGAGCAGGCATTCGGAGTTCTTACCTCGAGTAAGCTCGCAGAAGCGCTCGATATTTCCAAAGAGTCCGCCAAAACGGTGGATCGTTACGGCAAGGGAACGGAAAAGCTGACGGCTGACGGCCCCTGGAAACGACTGGATCAATTTCTAATGGCGCGCCGTCTTGTCGAAGCCGGAGCTCGTTGTGTCACTCTTGGTTTCAGTCGCTGGGACTGGCACGGTGCAAATTTCAAACGAGGACGTGAAGATTTTCCGCTGCTCGATCAAGGGGTCTCTGCTCTGGTCCAGGACCTCCATGACCGGGGACTCGACAAAGATGTCAGCGTCGTGGTTTGGGGAGAATTTGGAAGGACCCCGAAAATCAACGACAAGGGTGGTCGCGATCACTGGCCCCGCGTTTCCAGTGCCCTTCTTGCCGGTGGCGGGATGAATACCGGCCAGGTCATCGGTGCGACTGATCGTCTCGGGGGTGAAGCCACGGAGCGTCCGGTAGAATTTCAAGAAGTCTTCGCCACGCTTTATCACAATGCCGGGGTCGATGCTCGTACCACTACGATCGAAGATCTAACCGGTCGGCCCCATTACCTCGTCGATGCCCAGTACTCCCCGATGCAAGAACTGGTCGGCTAATTCCAATTTCACTCACTGTCTTTTCGTATGAAAATATTTCTTACTTTATCCATCACCTGCCTTCTCGCGAATCTCGCGGGAGCGGCACTCGATATTTTTCCATCTGTCACCCATCTGGATCTGAAGAGTTCTCATGAAGGCCGGCAGATCGTTGTGACATCGGAGGGCCGGGACCTTACCACTACGGTTCAATTTCACGTTGAGCCCGCCGGGATTATCACAGTGGACAGTCAGGGGTATGTGAAGCCTCAGGCAAACGGTCGCGCATCATTGTTCGTCACGGACAAAGCCACCAACGAAACCGTGGATCTTCCTGTCACTGTCAGCGGAATGGGCAAAGATGCTCCGATTCAGTTTACTCACGAGTTGATTCCACTCCTCACGAAATACGGATGCAACGGCGGTGGGTGTCACGGAAAGTCCGGTGGGCAGAACGGCTTCCAACTTTCCCTTCTCGGCTACGAACCATGGAATGATTATGACTACCTTGTCAGGGAAGGTCGTGGGCGCCGACTGACTCCGGCTGCGCCTGAAAACAGCCTCGTTTTGCTCAAAGCCAGTGGGGAGTTGCCTCACGAGGGCGGCGCGCGTCTTACCAAAGGGGGAGATGATTACGAAATCGTAAAAAGCTGGATCGTTCAGGGCATGCCATCCTCTCTCGAAGGTGAGGCAACGGTTGATCACATCGAAGTATTTCCCAAAGAGCGCGTTTTAAAACCCGGCTCACAACAGCAACTGGCAGTAACTGCTTTCTTCAGCGACGGAAGCAGTCGCGACGTAACTCGCCTTGCCATTTTTGAATCCAATCAGGAAGACATGTCCGAAGCATCGGAAACCGGCCTGGTGAAGCTTCTCGACAGAACGGGAACCGCTTCGATCATGGTTCGGTTTAAGGAACACGTCGACGTCTTTCGCGCAACAATCCCCTTGGGCGAGGAAATGAAAGGCCTTCCCGAGAACAAGAATTTCATCGATGAGGAAATCTTCTCCAAGCTGAGCCTTCTGGGATTACCACCTTCCGGCCCCAGCAGTGACTCCACTTTTCTTCGTCGCGTCACGATCGATGTCGCGGGGCGGCTTCCTGAAGGTGAGGAAGTGAAAGCATTTCTCGAAGATAAATCCCCTGACAAACGCGAAAAGAAGATCGCGGCACTTCTCGAAAGCCGGGACCACGCCGATCTATTCGCCCAAAAATGGGTGGGTATCTTGCGGAACAAACGGGATAAGGCTGAATATACTCGCGGCACCTTTGCCTTCCACGACTGGATCCGCGAAAGCATTGCAGAGAACAAACCCTACGATGAGTTTGTCACTGAGTTAGTCACTGCCAGCGGCGAGATCGGTCGAAATCCTGCCGTGGCCTGGTATCGCTCCGTTAAGGATCAAAAGGAACAGATGCAGGACATCGCTCAGGTCTTCATGGGAATCCGGATGCAGTGTGCCCAGTGTCATCATCACCCTTACGAGAAGTGGAGCCAGGACGATTACTACAGCTTCACTGCTTTCTTTTCGACGATTGGTCGCAAGGCTGGAGAACAGCCCGGTGAAGAAATCGTCTACAACCGGCGAATTGTTCCGCAAATGCAGAACCCGAATACGAAGACGATGTTGAAACCGACACCGCTCGGGGCGGATCCTCTTGATCTACCAGCCGGAAGCGATCCACGCGATTCCCTCGCTGAATGGATGACTTCGGAGGAGAATCCGTATTTTGCGAAGATGTTAGTCAATCGTTATTGGCGTCATTTTTACAGCCGGGGACTCGTCGAGCCTGAAGATGATATGCGGGTGACGAATCCGGCGACGCATCCGGTATTGCTTGATCGTCTGGCGGCGCACTTTATCGAAACGGGTTACGACACTCGCGAATTGATCAAGACAATTTGTTCGAGCAAGACTTACCAGCTGCAGTCCGCACCGAACGATCACAACGTCACCGACACTCAGAATTTTTCGCGCTACTATCCGAAACGTTTGCCTGCCGAAGTTTTGCTCGACGCGATCAATGAAGTTGCTGACGCAAAAGAGACTTTCACCAGTCAGGCTCCCGGCGTGAAAGCGGTTCAGCTTCCGGATGACAAATTCAACTCACAGTCATTCTTTCTGTCCGTCTTCGGTCGTCCGGAAAATTCCAGTGCCTGCGAATGTGAACGGGTTTCCGATGCCAATCTGGCGCAGAGCCTTCACTTGATTAACTCTGACACTATCCAAAAGAAATTGACTGCCGACAGTGGGACTTCTGCCCGACTGGCCTTGGCCAAAGACCGACCGGATGCGGATCGGATTACTGAGCTCTATATCGAAGCCTTGAGCCGCAAGCCCCATGACAGTGAGGTTCAGGTTGCAGTCAGTCACCTCGAAAGAAAGCGTCAACAGGCTACAACTGCCAAGCCGGAGGAAAAAGTGACTCCTGAGTCCGCTGAGCGTCAGGCATTCGAAGACATTCTCTGGGCTCTTTTGAACACCAAGGAATTCCTTTTCAACCACTGATCCGGTTCCAACAGGGTTGATTCGTTTCGCTTACCCTGTTGAATCGCAAGACTCTTCCTCATGAGGTTCTTTCTCTTCATCGCCCTTCTATTTGGTAGTGCTTCGTTTTTGCAGGCGCAGCTTCCGACTCCTGAACTGCTGCAGATATATCCGCCTGTCGTAAAAGCGGGTTCGACCGTTGAGATCGACCTGCAAGGCGTCAGCCTGGAAGGGTTGGAAAAATTGACCTTCACTGTTCCGGGAATCGAAGCCAAGCCGGTGATGAAACCGCAAAGCCCGTTCCGGAAGCATCAGTATCAGAATGGGACGAAATTCAGCCTTACGATTCCGGCCAATGTTCCTGTCGGGAAATGCGAAGTCCGGGCGCTTGGCCGCTACGGAATTTCCAATTCGCGGATTCTCACCATTCTTGGTCCGAATGAGAATTTGATCGCAACAGAAGGGTCCCATGATCTGGCGACTGCCCCGGACCTGCCACTTGAGGCGCATGTCACCGGGCGTTTCGATGCGAATAAGATTGATCTCTACCTGTCTCTTATACACATCTCCGAGCCCACGAGAC
>CAJXQE010000111.1 GCA_913058215.1 uncultured Verrucomicrobiales bacterium | reverse complement strand
CGAGATCAGCCTCGGTCTCGTGGGCTCGGAGATGTGTATAAGAGACAGAAAATATCCAGCGTAGTCATGCGATCGCGGAACGAGACGAATTGCAGCGAATTGTCGATTTTATGATCGAGAACGGCTTTCCGAACTGGAAATCGTTGATCGAAGAGAATCGGGTGGTGGTCAGAGAAGCACCGAATCCGACAATTCGGAATCAAAGTGCTAGCCCTGATTTCAGAGAAGCAAGTTGTTTGATTTTCAGATTGCGAAACTTCTTTGGAATGTCGGCGCGCGCTGAGGCATTCTTCTGGATGCTGACTCATGAATTTGGACATGCTGCGGCTGTTGCCAGAGAAACATGCTGGTTGCCGAAAACGGTTCAGTTGATCTTTCGCGATTGGAGCGATGCCGGTGTCTGCACGTTCAGAGAGAATGAGCGGAAGAAGGATTACCGCGTCGATCCGCTTGCTTGGAAATTATTTTTTTCTAAAGGAGACGAGATCCTTTGGCTGGCTCAACCGCCGTTCTATAAGGGGTGTATAAAGCTTCTCGGTTTGCTGGAAAAAATCGAAAGAATCAGCGACCAAAAGCCTGAATTTCGTGGACTCCTGATTGCTGAGCACTTCGCAGAAATCGCAGACGCTTTCGCTGAGGCGGGTCATAGCGCTTGTTTTGCAAGTTGGGAAATGTATGGCTCCGGAAATGAAGTCACAGAATATTTGCTTGAACGAACTTCGATTTTTGAATGCGCTGTAGTCTCGGAAAGAGCTTTCTCAGATACTTATAAATTCTGATCGAAGATTCAGGACTGGAAGCGGCGCGGAAAAGGGCTTGCTTAGCACTGTCTGTTTTCTGACAGTGAAAGCATGGCATTTACCCGCAGAAAATTTCTCTCCGGCGCGGCAGCTGGAATCGGTTTTCCCACGATCATTCCTTCCTCTGTTTTGGGAAAGGGCGGGGCGACGGCTCCCAGTGAAAAAGTCGTGATGGCTTTCATCGGAATGGGCAACCGTGGCATCGGAGTGATGGACGCTTTCATCAACCACACCGACCTGCAGGGTGTCGCGATATGTGATGTTCACGAGCATCACTACCGCGAACGTGAATGGGGCGAAGGGCGTGCCCTTGGCCGTAAGCCCGGTAAAGAAGCCGTCGATAAAAAATACGGCAACACCGACTGCAGGGCCTACTCAGATTTTCGAGAGCTTTTAGGGCGTGACGATCTCGATGCGGTGATGGTCTCGACTCCGGACCATTGGCACTCCAAGATTACTCTCGCCGCACTGGATAAAGGACTGGATGTCTACTGCGAAAAACCAGTCACGCATCTTTTTGCCGAAGGACAGCAGGTGTATCGAAAGGTGGCCGAAAAGGATGCTGTTTTTCAAGTGGGGTCACAGCAGCGGTCTGAACCGATCTTCCGTCAGGCTGTGGAGATTGTCCGGAATGGTCATCTCGGGAAGATCAGTCATTTCGAAGTCGGTCTGCCGGCGGGACATAGCGAGGCTCAAGGGTCTACCGATGTCATTGAGGTTCCCGAAGGGCTCGATTACAATATGTGGTGTGGGCCAGCCGCAAAGCTCCCCTATATGAAAGCGCGGCATCACCGCTGGTGGCGCTGGCACTCGGCCTTTGGTGGCGGAAATCTGATGGACTGGATCGGTCACCACAATGATATCGCTCACTGGGGAATGGGATACGAAAAGACCGGCCCGGTGAAGCTGGAGTCCAAGGGTTGGACCTGGGCGGAGACGGAAGCCTACGACACGATGGTCGACTACGAAGTGCATTCCGAATACCCCGATGGTCGCAAAGGAATCATTTCGTCCAAATTCAAAAAAGGCACCAAATGGATTGGCGAGAACGGTTGGGTCTGGGTGGATCGCGGAAAAATCGAAGCCTCCAACCCGGAGTGGCTCGCCAAAGATTTTCAGCCCGGTGACTGGAAGGCTTACCGCTCACCCGGACATCAGCGGAATTTTATCGACTGCGTCAAAGCACATCGAACCGGGACATCGGCACCGGCCGAGAACGGGCACCGATCAATTACTCCCGGTCATCTGGGATGGATTTCGGCAAAAGTTGGACGCGCCCTGAAATGGGATCCGGTGGCGGAAAAAATCGAGGGTGATGATGCGGCGCAGGAGATGCTGATGAAACTGGATTATCGGGATTGGGCGTGAGTTAGTCTGGAAGAAATACTAAGCCAATTGGGTTTTCGACGACGCTGCGCCCCGCTTTGGAAGGGAAGAATTATTCCAATCGATTGAAATCACCGATTCCCCACCGCCCTGAGGCTTCCTTCCGTCCGCACAAAGATCATTCCAGCGCTTAAGGCCGGAGTGGTTTTACAAGGTTCCCCCAATTTGTTCTTCGCAACGAAGCGGTATTCATCAGCAACTTCTAACACATGCACGTTTCCGCTTTCGTCGGCGACGAAAATGTTGGTGCCGTCACTGACGGGGGAACCGAAAATGCTTCCTTCGACACCTTCCATTCTCGCTTTCCAGATTTCTTTTCCGGTGGCGGCTTCGACGCAGGTTGCGATTCCGGAATCATCGATGAGGTAGGCCTTTTCCCCGATGACGATGGGAGATGGGATGTGTGGAACATTCTTTTCAATGCGCCAGACTTCTTTCCATCCGTCGCTTCCCAGTTTCATCGCAACGCAGTGCTTCGGATTGGCGGTGAATCCACAGGTTCCGATGACAAGGTCTCCGGCGATGATGGGCGAGCTGATGGCCCGCTCGTTGGTATCCAGATTGAAAACTGATTTGTCGGCGATGACGGCTCCAGTTTTCGGATGGATGGCAGTGAATCCGTGCTGCCAATTGGTGAAGACTAACACATCACCATGCGCTTTGGTCGGATAGACACAGGGAACCGAATACGAAATCCGTTCGCTCTTGCGTTCGACCTTCCAGGCTTGTTCTCCGGTGTCGGCATGAAGCGCGAAAAGGTCTCCGCTTTTCTTTTCCTGGTCGTTGTTGAGAACAACAAGATCGCCTACGAGAACAGGTGAAGCTGCAAATCCGTGACCGCCCACAACCGGACCGAGATCTTTTTGCCAGTGAACCTCACCGCGATGGCTCATGGAAACCAGAGTCAGTTGATCAGGGGTTCCCCAGGAAAAGATGACCCGCTTTGAGTCGGCCGCCGCAGTCGAGGATGCGGCGCTGTTGAAGCGGTGTCCTTTGAAAGTGCGTTTATCGAAGTCCTTTTGCCAAAGGGTTTTGCCGGTTTTTATTTCGAGACACATCGTTCGCCATTGATAACTGACGGCCCCTTTGCCTTTTTTCTTCCCTTTCTTTTTATTGCCCTTCGCCGCCGCTGGAGCTGCTTCTTCTGTTTCGGGTTTGTCGCTGACGGCAGTGAGGAGAAACAGTTTGTCACCGTGGATCACCGGAGACCCGTGACCGGCTCCTTCGATGTCAATTTTCCAAAGGGTATTTGCCTCTGTCCATTCTGCAGGGATGGCTCCATCGGTGGAAACTCCGCTCCCGTTGATCCCGCGATACCGGGGCCAGTCGGTCGCCCGGGAAACACTGATTGTGAAAAGTGAGAGCGCTAACAGAAGAAGGGCAACTCTTCGAAGAGAGAAGGAAGTATTCATAAATTGGGAAACGATTGGCAATTCACCAGAGAACCGGAGGTTCAGCCCCGGTCTTACTGTTCTTTTTCAATGGTTTGGCATCCACTTCTTTTCGCCACGAATTCAGTTCAGCGGAAAGCTCTTCCACTTTCTCCGCTTCAAGCTGAGCGAGATTGTTGTGCTCGGCTTCATCGTCGCTGAGGTCATAGAGTTCGAATTCTCCATCCTCCAAGTCCTGGATGAGTTTCAGGTTTCCGCTGCGGACGGCGCTGGCGGGGAATCCGCCCTGATTGGAATAGTGAGGGTAATGAAAAAAGATGGGACCGCGATCAAACTTCGCAAAAGGATTTCGAAGCAGCGTAAGGAAGCTGACACCGTCGACATGTTGTTCACCTTTCTGGGTGATTCCCGCCATTTCCAACATCGTCGGATAAAAGTCGGTACTGACCAGGGGGCGGTCGCAGCGGGTTCCGGGTGAGGTTACTCCCGGCCAGCGGATCGCAACCGGCTCGCGAATACCTCCCTCATACATCCAGCCCTTCGCTCCGCGGAGTGGAAGATTGGAAGTGGGGTGTCCCTCAGAAGTGGAGACGCCGCCATTGTCGGACATAAAGATCACTGCGGTGTTGTCCCTCAAGTCGAGCTGTTCCAATTGTTGAAGGACTGTGCCCACAGCGGTATCGAGGCTTTCCACCATCGCGGCATAAGTGGGGTGGTCCTGGCGAATACGAACTTTGCGTGGATCCTTGGTGTCTTTCCAAACCTGACGTTCCCCACCTACATCAAAGCTCTCGGCCTTATTGGTGAGTTTCAGTCGTGCCGCTTTCTTTTTGTATTTTTCGATCAGTCCCTTGGGAGCCTGCAGAGGCGTGTGAACGGAGTAGAATGACAGGTAGAGCAAAAAGGGATCATCCCCTTTCGCGACATCGCTCAGGAAATCGACCGATTCGTTCGCCAGTCTCGTAGTAAGGAATTCACCCTCGGGTCCCGCGTCGAGATTCTCGACATTCTTGTAGGGGGAAAAGTAAGAACGTGGCAGGCCGTTTTCGCCGCCGCCTTTGTTGATATCGAATCCCTGATCCGTTGGAAAATGTCCCTGACCCCCGAGGTGCCATTTGCCAGCGAAGAAGGTTTTGTATCCGTTTTCCTTCAAGGCTTCTGCGAGAGTGACTTCATCGAGAGCCATCTGGGTTTCAAATGCAGCGGCATCAAATTTTCCACTGCGGCGGCCACTGAAAAAATTAGTGGTGTCTGTTCGCGCGGGATATTTTCCTGTCAGAATACTGGCACGAGTGGGGGAGCAAACCTGACAGGCGGCGTAGAAGTCGGTAAAAACCATTCCATCACCCGCGAGGCTGTCGATGTTTGGCGTTTCGTAGAAGGTGTTCGGATTGTTAAAACCGACATCCATGTAGCCGAGGTCGTCGGCGAGAAAGAAAATAAAATTAAGCTTCTCTTCTGCGCTGGCGGAAAACGTGCAGAGAGAAATAAAGAGAATGGAAAGGGAAATAGCCTGATGTTTCATAGTTCGACGAAGAGACAGTGTCTCATCTTTCCTTTGAGGAAAAAAGGAAAACCTAAGGCGCAAGAAAGCCTTCCTTTCGGGGTGGCAGAGAAAGCAATGCGAGAGTGTTTCAGCTTTTTGGCTACTCGATCAGTTCCTCAAAATCGGGCAGCCCGACGGAATAGGATAGCGATTGGAACCGGGCCTGTGCTTCGATCTGGAAAGCTCCGGGAATTTCCGGGACACATGTCATGGCTATTCGAAAGGAGCGCTTAAGATTCATGGCAGGTTTTGTGGGTAGAATTCAAAGGGTTATCCATTTACTGCAGTTCCTCTTGAATTCTGGGATCGGACTCGATTCGCTTGTATTCCGCTCCGACCTTGTCCCACGATTGAACGACTGAGTCGATCAGATCTTGATATTTTGTCCCGGCTGATGAGAGTTTTGAATCGCCAAGCTCTTTGAGTTTCCCCGAAAGATCTTCGAGAGCATCGGAACAGGCTTTTGTGCGTGGGTCGAGACGGGTTCGCATCCGTCGGAGCGCAAAAATGGAGGACATCAGATCGTCCACAGAATTTTCGACATTCCCTGTTTTCATGACCACCATGATTGGTTTGGTGACGCGATCAATCTGATTGAGTGATCCGAGAAGGCTTAATTTGGATGGCGATCTTCCTTCACCCTCCATTAGAAGAAGCCGGGCTGACTCATGATTGGGAGCAGCTTTCAAAACTTCCCTGAGCCGGGAAAGGACGTGGGAGTTCTTGACGTAACTCTGCCCATTCGTTTTCTGGAGGACTTTCTGAACTTCATCGAAGGTTTTCATCGCTTCTTGAAGTTTCGGAGACCGCTCCGTTTCGACTTTCGCTAAATCCAGAGCGTCATCAAATTTCTTGAGGCTGAAGATCTGAATATCGATCAGTGGCTTGATATCACCGGCAACGACCATATCCGTCAGCACCCGGGTATTCTTTGCCGGTATGGCTACATGGCTACAGTCACGATTAGTAGCTCCCCGGATTTTCCCGTCGATTCCGCCGACAGGCTGAACTGTCCCGTCAGAATTCATATCCCCGGTTACAGCAAACCTTCCATCGAGTTCCTGATCGGTAATAAGGGATTCCAATAAGAGGGAACAGGCAACTGCGGCAGACGGACCGTCTTTGGACGAATACTGTTCTTCGAAGGAAATATGTATCTCGCCCCCACGCGGAATTCCGTCGTTACGAATCGAGTGATACTTTTGCACTTTCTCCAAAGCGCCCAACATCGACTCGCCTACATCCTGATTGAATGTGATTTTGGTAGGGTCCTCTGCAGAACTGGCGTTGATTACCGTTGCGCTCATTTGTGAGGCCTGGCCCGCATATTCTGACCCTTCGAGAGGTGCCACGAGCAAGCCTTTGATCAGACTTTGACGGCGTTTGAACTCGCCATTCCCTGCGGTCATTGCAGCCATACCTGAGGGAATGCCCGGTTTGGTTTCTGTAACTGGATTCTCCTCGACCGATGCGAGGTTGGACCAAACAGCAGCGGTTTTGCTGTCAGAAAACGCGGCAAGACTATTTCGAATTCCGACATCTCCCAATTCCAGACCGTTGATAATATCGGCAAAATAAGGAACAAATTTTCGACTACCCTCCGGGTGATTACTCACCAGGCCCTTCAATTGAAATAGAAGATCGGTGGCAATTTGAATTTGAGTCAAATTTCTCCGGGGAGCTCCTCCGTCGGATTCTGCAGAAGGAGATTGCGACTCCCACTGGATAAACGAATCGTCCAGGCTTTTCCCGCTCTTCAAACACAGGTCGATAAGAGCAATTTCTGATTTCAGGCGGAAGTCTCCCATTTCGAAAGAAAGTGCCAGTACCTTGCTTTGAATTTCGGGCGACTCCGAAGTCTGGAATATCAGATTGTTCAGGGAGTATCCAAATTTGTTCAGCGCTGCTTGAACTTCAGCTGATCCGGGTTCGGAACTATTCGCATTCGTCCCTGAGCCGGGTTCAAACACGCTTTCGAAGAAGTTGGGTGATTGGTAGTATTGAAGAGCGTCTTCACTAAGGCCCCGGGAAAACGGCAGCGAAATCGTGATTGCGATGAGAAGAATTCCTCTTTGTGACATCAGGAGATAAGAAAGGTTTTCGTTTTTCTTTGCAAGCCACAATTTCAGTTTTCCCTCAGCTTTTGCTGCATTGTCAGGTAGAGACGTTCAATTGCCTCCTCCGGAGTTTCCATCATCATGCCCTCTTTGATTTTGCTGGCGTAGAGTCCGAAGGCGAAGGGGGAAACGGCCGGCACCTCGATGAGATCCCACTCCATTTCCTGGACTTTCCCCAGAAAATCGATGGCCCGGTCCTGATCCAGAAAGGTATGAGTCGCTTCGTGACGCGCTTGATCCAGCAGTGGGTGATCCGGTTCGTGTTCGCATAGCACTTTGAATAGAATGTCAGAGCTCCAGCGAATCTGCTTAAGCTTGCGCTTGGCACCGGGTAGATTCCGGGGGACCATCAGTCCGGTTTGAGCGATTCCGCTGAACTGCCATTTCATCAGTTGGGATCCATCCAGCACGGTTGCGAGTGCTTCGGCGGCCTTCCCGGGATAAAATACCTCCCGCCATTTCTCGAGGTCCATTTCCTGAAATCTCTGCAGGCTGAGAAGAAATCCGTAGTCATCGATTGTCACGAGAGTGTTGCCCCCGATGGTCTCTTTTACCCGGTGGCTGATGATCCGGGAAAGCGCGTCGTTGGCACTGCGACCGATCAGGCTGTGGAAGAAAAAATGAACCCGTTCGGGGTCGTCTTTTTCGTCGTAAAATTTTTCGATCAGGAAAAGGTCTTCAGTTGGAATTCGCGAGAGAAGACACTGATTCTCAAAATGATCAATGATGGCGGAAGCGTTGACGGAGGAGATAGACCATTCCTCGACAAGCCAGTCTTCGATTTCTTCAAGCGCTTGTTTCTCGCTCTTGAGTCTGCGATCCAGCTCGGTCCGCAGGCGCGCGACCTCATCGGCGATCCCGGAGGCGAGAGGCATTTTGTTGGCATTCCAGGTCGGGACGGTTGGCAGGCGACCCGCTGCATTTTCGACAATGATTTCGGTGACGCCTGCTTCAACGAACTTCACGGTTTTACCCGCGAGAACAAAAACGTCACCGATCTTGAGCCCTTTTACGAATCCTTCTTCGACTGCGCCAAGCCTCCGCCGTCCCAGTTTCACATTGATCATTCCATCGGCGTGGATCGTTCCGATGTTGGAAAGGTATGCACGTTCCACTTTTTTTGAAACGGTGTGATAAACGCCGTCCAGCTCTTCGATTTTCCCGAAAGCCTCGCGGTACTGATTTTCCAGCGAACGCCCGCCGCCTTCGAGGTATCTCAGGATGCGGTCGAAGGTGTCGCGTTTCAGATTTCGAAATGGATAGGCTGCAGTGATACATTCGAAGCCGGCATCAGCAGTGCATCCGCCATCCATTGCCATGCCCACGAAGTGCTGAATGACGACGTCGTGGGCGTTGTCGAGCGTTTCGATAGGATCGAGCTGGCGAAGGTGGGTGAGTCTGGCGCAGACCACACATTCGATGAGGTCATTGATATTGGTCGCGACCAGCACGCCATGGCTCATTTTGTGAATGGAGTGACCGGAGCGGCCGACCCTCTGCAGCGCCCGCGAAACTCCCTTCGGAGTGCTTACCATGACGACAGTATCAATGTGGCCGATATCGATTCCCAGTTCGAGACTGGTCGAGCAGACAACCGCGCGCAGTTCCCCTATTTTCAAGCGGTCTTCCACCTCCTGCCGAATATCCCGGTCCAGCGAAGAGTGGTGGCATTCGATGCGGTCTGTAATTTTCGGTAGGCTGAGTTTCAGCCGGTGGGAAATGCGCTCAGCGCCGGAGCGGGTGTTCGTAAAAATGAGCGTCGACTTGTTTCGGTCAACGATATCAGCAATGTCCGAGATGACACGGTTGGCGGTGTAGCCTGCAGGCGGATAGGCTTTTTTCCGCAAGGGAGTCATTACCTCTATGATGGAATGTCTTTCGGCGCGGGCTTCCCGGATTTCTGCTTTGGGACCGGAGCCACTCAGATACTCGGCGACGGTATCCAGCGGGGAAACGGTCGCTGACAGACCAATACGCGTGAGCGGTTTCTTATTTTTCTGCAGTCTCTCCAAGCGCTCAAGAGAAACCATGAGGTGAACGCCCCGCTTGTTTTCTGCAAAAGCGTGGAGCTCATCGACGATGACAAATTCACAACGCTCCAGCGCTTCGCGATATCCTTTTTGCGGAAGAATGATGGCGAGGCTCTCGGGAGTGGTGATGAGAATATGCGGAGGTTTTCGCCGTTGTTTCTGGCGTTCGGAGGTGGTGGTGTCTCCGGTGCGAAGGCCGATGGTAATTTTTTCAGATAGACCGAGACCGGCGAGTGGTTCCTGCAGGTTTTTCTCGATGTCATAGGAAAGCGCACGAAGAGGC
This sequence comes from uncultured Verrucomicrobiales bacterium, assembly GCA_913058215.1. Lineage (GTDB taxonomy): Bacteria > Verrucomicrobiota > Verrucomicrobiia > Verrucomicrobiales > DEV007 > Arctic95D-9. Next base: position 10,743 of record CAJXQE010000111.1, on the reverse strand, counting down.
GACACATAGACACAACGAATTCCTTTTGTAGATAGAGTGCCTTCGTGATGCTCCCGCGCGAGCAGATCAATGATGCCTAGAAAGCCGGCCAGGGTTTTGCCGGAACCAGTAGGGGAGGAAAGCAGGATGGAACGGCGCGCCGATATTTCAGGAACACAGAGGGACTGCCCTTCGGTCGGAGATTTGAACGTTTTTCGAAACCATTGAGCCGTTGATGGATGAAGAACTTTAAAGAAGTCTGTCGGAGGTTCACTCAAGCTTGAGACGGGTTTTCAGATTATTTATTTGTAAAGGTAGTCGGCTTTCGATATACCGACACCTCGATTCGCCATGAGCCAGTACATCAAAGATCAACCGCCTCTTCCATCCGGGGAGGAAACCAGGACCGTTCGGGGGACTCAGCGTTCCGGCCTCGCTTTGACCAGTCTGATTCTGGGCATTGTTAGCTTAATCCCATATTTGACCTGCTTTGCTCCGATCGCTGGAGCTTTCGCTCTGATATTCGGTATCGTCGCTTTCTGCAGCATCACTTTTTCAAAAAGGGAGGTGAAAGGCAAATGGTTTGCCATCATCGGGATCGCCTGTTCAGTCTATTCGCTCTGGATGGCGGTGCAGTTATTCACTTCGATGCGGGAAGACATGCACGAGTATCAAAAACAGAAGGAAAGTGTTCCCCTTTCCGCTTTCGAAAAGGCTGAAAAAAATATACGCGTGGCAAACCAGGATGATTACGCCTTTGGCAACACGCCTAGGGCAAAGGCCCTGGCACGGGATGTGGCGACTCGTTTCAAGCTGGTGAGAGAAGAATTCTTCTCGAAAACAGATCGTGGACTTTCCCTGACCGATGGTCAGTTTTTGACACATTGTGAGCTGAACGAAGATACCTGTGCCTTCCTGATCCACGTTCCCAAGCTGCGGAAATTTGATGAGGATGCCAAAAGTTCGCTTTGCGATATCGCCTGGATGCTGGCTCAATCAGCCCTCGCTGAAACAGATTTTCCAGAAGGCGGAAAACTGGCTGTGGGAGTCAAAGGGGTTCTGTTCTACGAAAACATTTATCTCGGGGAGCATGTCAAAGAAATCGGGGACAAGCCCGGAGATACCGGTCGAACCCGAGTTACCTCCGAGGAGGAGCGCCTCTCTCCCTTTTTCCCCGAAGATTTGTCTTCTGCAGAACCTGAACCGGATGCTACTCTTCCGGATCCTGCGGACTCAGCCAGTCAAGAACCCAAGAAAACCAACACGCAACCATGATCATTTTCGGAACTCGAGGAATCACCAGCACACCGGAACGCGGCACCTTCAATTGTCCACAATGTGCCTCCGTCCAGAACTACAACCTCAAGCGGGTTCGTCGTTTCTTTACCTTGTACTTTATCCCGGTCATTCCGCTCGATAAGCTGGGGGAATATGTGGAATGCCCCACCTGTCAGGGAACCTACGACCTTCAGATTCTGGAATATGATCCGTCTAAGGAAGGCCTTCAAATCGAAGCCTTCTTTTTCATCGCGGTAAAACAGGTCATGATTGCGGTCCTTCTTGCTGATGGAATCATCGATGATGACGAAGTGAAAATGCTTCAGGATCAGTATCAACAACTTACCGGAGCCGAAATTCCGGAAGAGGAACTTCGTGAAGAAATTGCGGTGATTCAGGCATCCGGCTCCTCTGCAATGGAGTTGGTGGCCAATGTTGTGCCGCAACTGAATGACAGCGGAAAAGAGACCGTCATTCGCGCAGCCTACGCGATCGCCAAAGCCGATGGAGTCGTTGATGAGACCGAGATGCAAATGATTGCCCAGGTCGGCGAAACTCTGCAACTCTCCGCAGCTCACCTGCGCGGAATTCTCGCCGAGATTTCCAATCCGCCGGCACTGCCCAATCAGTAAAATAGATGGCAGCCTGGTTGGGCGGAATTCTTGCGACCTTCGCGGTGTGTTTTGCGCCGTTGCTCTTCGTTTCTGATCCCAATTGGAAAGTGTGGGGCTTTGTCGCGGCTTATCAGATTACCTGGTGCGCTGCGGAAAGTGCCTTCGCGCTTCGCTATCGTGGAGTTGGCTCGTCGGGAAAACACGATTTGTTTCCCGGTATGCATGGCCTTGCAGCTTTTCTCTTCACTGGCTTTGCGAACTTCGCCTGCGCCATGGGAGGGCCGATCGATCCAGGTTTTCTGGTTACGGCGGTGGTTTGCGGAGTGGTCGGATTGATCCTGCGCTGCTGGTCGATCGCCACCCTGAAGCAGCATTTCCGGGACACGATTGATTTTACCTCCAATCAGACCGTCATCACATCCGGCCCCTATCGATTTCTAAAGCACCCTGCCGAGTTGGGATTCCTTTTCCTGCTTTTCGGAATTTCACTGGTCGCCGGGAAGTGGGCGCTGATCTTCTTCGGCATCGTGATGGTTCCCTTTTCAATCGCCAGGATGATTCTGGAAAACCGGCTGCTGCGTAGGTTTGGTAAAGTGTAGAGCTCCAGTCTCAGTCCACTCCGGCGAATTCCTGCCATTCCGGGTGATTCAAAATTACCTTCAGGATATCACTCAGCACCTGGATCGGTGGCTGGTTGGCATTGATGTCAGAACGAACATCACCGTAAAATTTAACCAGCTCTTTGGTTTCCTCTTCGTAGGTTCGGATCCGCTTTTTAATGACTTCTTCGCTGGCGTCATCCATTCGGCCTTCCTTGAGGGCGCGCTTCCGTATCCTCGTGATCAACTCGTCCCGGTTCGGGCAGGAAAGATGAAAAAGTTGCAGCACTTCGATGTGTTCCCCGAGGAGTTTCGCCTGTTCGACATTCCTTGGAATCCCATCTAAGAGAAGAATATCGATGTCCGGTTTGAACATGTGAAGGTCTGCTCGCGCATCGATCTGGGTTTTGAAATAACGGATCGTCAGTTCATCCGGGACCAGTTCGCCCTTTCGGGAATAACTGATAAATTCCTGACCGATCGGAGTTCTCGTATCCATAGAGCGAAAGGCATCCCCCATCGAGAAATGGTAAAAACGCGGGATGGTTCCCATGATTCCTCCCTGGGTTCCTTTTCCACATCCGGGAGCTCCCAGCATTACGAAGGCTTTATATTTTTCAGGGGGTGCACCAATCATCTTGAACGAATTAAGCTATCAGATTGTCGATAAGCGGGTAGTCTATCCGCAACTTTTTGTAAAGTCATGTTATTCAGCCCCTTTCTAGCCGTTCGCTACCTTAAACCGAAGCGGACTTTTGTTTCGATCATCACTGTGGTTTCGATCGCAGGAGTCGCAACAGCAGTGGCTTCGCTCATTGTCGTCATTGCCGTTTTCACTGGTTACGGGGAGCGAATTAAAGAGAGCGTTCTTGGGTTCGAGCCGCACATGATCGTGAAATCCGGCGGCATCATGGATGACTGGTACGAAAATTCGCTGAAGCTCGCTGAAATCGAGGGGGTAACATCGGTCACACCATTCGTCACCGGCCAGGTGGTGATGGATTTTCAGGGATTGAGAAGCGCACCGATGATCCGGGGAATCGAACCGGAAATTGCAGGCCCGGCTGAAATGGAGCATATGAGCAAAAAGCTCGCTCGCAAACCGGATCCGAAATTTCCAGATGACCGGGAGAAAGATGAGATACTGGGAGCTTTTGATGTCTCTGATCCCTATAAGGCGGTCGTTGGTGACGGGATTGCGAAAGCACAGAATATTCAGATTGGCGATCGTCTCCTTCTCTATTCCCCGAGAGATATGCAGTCGGTCATGGAAGCCCTTGAAGTCGTGGAGGATTCTGATGATCAGGAAACAAAGAAATCTGCGATCGATACCGTGCGTCAGATGACCGCCCCTCAGGAGGTGGAAGTCACGGGGATCTTTAATTCAGGCCATTGGGATTTCGATGCCAATATCATTTTCGTTCATTTGGAAACCGCACAGGTGCTTTACAACTTTGATCTGGAACAGGCGCATGGACTCGCTTTGCGAACGGACGACGGTTTCAAAGTGAATGAATACAAAGAGCAGATAAACTCACTCCTGCCGGATAATTTCCTCACCCTCACCTGGGTGGAGATGCATCAACTTCTTTTTAATGCCGTCGCTGCTGAACGCCAGGCAATGTATCTCATCATGCTCATCATGGTAGTGTTAGGGGCATTCTGTATTATGAACACGATGATTACCGTGACGCAGCAAAAGCGAAGTGAAATCGGTCTTCTCAAATCTTTAGGGGCTCATGAGAGTCAGATTGCCGCAGTGTTTCTGTTTCAAGGGATGATGGTTGGAATTGTGGGTGTAGTGATAGGCCTGTTGGTCGGGGAATTGATTATTCAGGAGCGCAATGTTTTGGCTGGCTGGATGGGGAGAACTTTCGGCGTAGACCTCTTCTCAGAGGAAATTTACAAAGTCGATGGTGGCTTGCCGGCGGTTCGAACATTGAAAGATGTTTTAATCATTTCGGGTCTGTCCTTGGCGGCCTGCACGATTGCTTCGTTGGTTCCCGCCGTTATCGCCGCGAATCAACAACCGGCAAAAGCCTTGCGTAGTGATTAATACGGGCGACGTATCCGCTAATTGAAGGATCGCTGAATTCGGGCGATACACATTAGTTATGGAGTTTTACCTGTCGATCGAAGGGAAGAAAAAAGGCCCTTACACGCAGTTTAGGGTCGAGGAGATGCTGCGTGACGGGGAGCTTTCTCATAAAAATCTCGCCTGGCATCGAGAGATGGATAAGTGGCTCCCGGTTTCTGAAATTCCTGCTTTAATGGGGATAATGAAGCGGGAAGTGGAGACGGATCTCGAAGATGACGCTACAGAAGCGCCCGGATCTGAAAATATTTTGGCAGGGGAAGATGACTTTCCCGAGGGTGGAGGAAGTGAAGCCGTTGCCACTCTTCCACCTCTTCCCGGTATCGATCCGAAAAAGCCTGTTCGCAAGCTTGGAATTGCCAACGAGGTGAAGCCTTTCGTACGTTTCTGGGCTCGTACTTTCGATTACATGCTGGTCGCGGCCATGGTCATCCTGTTTTCTGACATTGAGATTCCAACTGCGGATCCGGGAATGACTTTGCAGGAAATGACCACGCATTGGCAGAGCCTGATGCAGTCTCCTGAAACACAATTACTTGGGCGATTGCTTTTCTTTGCTCTTCTCCTCTGGCACGTTGTCGAAGCCTTAATGATTAACGTCTTCGGAACGACTCCCGGCAAGGCGCTTTTCGGTATCCGAATTGTGACCAATGACGGTCAACGCCCCGGTGCCATGGCCTGCCTCGCCCGCTCTTTTTTCGTTTACGTATTGGGCGTCGGAATATACCTTTTCCCCTTCTCAATTATCGCTATGACCTTCAGTTTTTTCCGGCTTATGGCCACAGGAAAAACGATTTGGGATCATAGTTTAAAGATGGTTGTTGAACACCCCCCTATGGGTTTTGTTAGGATTCTGTTGGCAATTGGGGCGTTTTTCGTCTTAATCACCTTACAGAGTTTGAAATTTTCATGAGTCGACATTGCGCCATCCTCCTCCACGCGCACGTGCCTTGGGTGCGTCATCCTGAAGTGGCCCACAGTCTGGAAGAAGACTGGTTGCACAGTAGTGTGCTGGAGACCCATCTCCCCTTACTGGAGATGATGCATCGTCTTCGCGAGGAGAATGTTCCCTTTAAGATCACGCTGAATCTATCGCCGCCGCTCCTGACCATGTTTCAGGATCGGATTATGAAACGCCGGACTCTGGCTTTTCTTGATCGGACTTTGAAGCTCTGTCGTGACGAGATCAGTCGGGGGCATATCACTGGATTCACCTCCGTTGCGAAACAGTATGAAGAGCGTTTTCAGGATCTGCGGATGCTGTTCATGGATCGATGGCAAGGGGATCTGATCCGAGCCTATGCGGATCTGAGCGACAGTGGCCACCTTGAAATTACGGCCAGCGCTGCGACTCAGGGTTTGCTCCCACTTTTGATGCGTGTGCCCGAAGCTGTTCAGGCCCAGGTTCGGACCGGGATCCGGCAGTATGTGCAGTGCTTTGAAAAAATGCCCCGCGGATTCTGGCTTCCCGAGTGTGCCTACGCTCCGGCACTCAGCAAAGTTTTGAAGGAAGCGGGTATCGAATGGACGCTCGTTGAAGAACACGGGATGACTAACGCCCGCAACGCAGCGCCTGAGTTTCCGCATCTTCCCGGTGTAACTCAGGACGGTCTTGTGATTTTCGGTCGGGATCAGGCCAGCAGTGGTCAGGTTTGGAATGCCGACGAGGGTTACCCCGGAGATGACCGCTACCGCGATTTCATGCGCGATGTCGGGCTCGAGGCTCCGATGGAGTACCTCAAAGATTACCTGGGTGAATCCGATCAGCGTCAGTTCACCGGGCTGAAATATTTTCGCTCCTCACGGAATGGTGATGACAGCGAGCTCTATAATTCCGAGTTGGCATCTAAAGCAATCGAAGAGCATTCCTCCCATTTCCTGAGCAGCCGCGGCGCTCAACTTGCCGCACTCGAAGATTCAGGAATCGAGAATCCGGTTTCGGTTTGTGCCTTTGACGCCGATCTTTTCGGACACTGGTGGTTTGAAGGCGTTGGCTTTTTGGAAAAAGTATTCCGGAAAGCTGCGACGCGGACAGATTTTGAGTTTTCAACCCCGGGGAACTATCTCACAGGCGTGACTCAATTGCCGGCTGTGGCTCCGGTCTCTTCTTCCTGGGGTGAAGGTGGCTATTTTGAAACCTGGACCAGCGAGGAGAACAATTGGATTTTCAATGAGATCCAACAGCGCGCCGAGACTCTCGCCCGCATCGTAAAAATGTTTGAGCAGAATAAGGCTGAGCTGACTCGGGATTCGGTTGCCCATCGCAAGCGTTGCCTCCAACACATGACTCGCGAACTGCTTCTTGCTCAGTCCAGTGACTGGGGTGTGCTTCTTCGCAATGAATCCTCGGCTCCTTATGCCGAGGGACGCATTCGGGGGCATCTCGCGAATTTCGACGAAACCTGGGATATTTGCACTTCCTTCAACAATGTCAGCCGCCTTGGTGAATTGGAATTGCAGTCGCCAATTTTTCAGGATATTCCGTGGAATATCTTTGAGCCTTATCAATAGTTTCGGTTAAGGTTTCCTTCCTTCCCGGCTATGGCTGAAAACTTTGTCTACTTCGATCTCGAAACCCAGCGCTCCGCCAACGACGTTGGCGGCTGGGATAAAAAGGCTGACATGAAAATGTCGATCGGGGTGACCTATAGCACGGCCAAAGGTGGATACACGATCTATGACGAAAGTACCGTGCAGGGTTTGATCGATGAGTTGCTCGCAGCCGACACCGTCATCGGATTCAATCACATCTATTTCGATTACGAAGTCCTCATGGGCTACACCATTCTCGATCTGAAAGAGCAGACCAAAAATCTCGACCTGATGCTCGATATCGAGAAAGAGATTGAGCACCGTCCCAAACTCGATGCGATTGCTTCGGAAACGCTGGGGGAGGGAAAAACCGCCGTCGGGACCGATGCCATCAAGTGGTGGCGCCAGGGAAAGATCCTCGAAATTGCCGAGTACTGCTGTTTTGACGTCAAGGTGACCAAGATGGTTCACGAGTACGGTGCAAGAAACGGAATGGTGAAATACAAAAACCGTTTCAATCAATACATGGAAATTCCCGTGCCCTGGCGAATGCCGGAAGGGTGAACTCAGCACTAAAAGTAGATTCGAATTCTTTGATGTCGCGATACCCAATCCGGGGCCAAAGGCTCTAAATCCTTCGGATTGTCACGAAAAATCACGGTTTGCGGCCATTAAATGTGTCCATTTACCCGGCCATTCCGGAATCGAAAGATTAAGAAAAGGGTAATATTCTCCGGTTGACCCCTGCGATTTTCGCCCGAAAATACCCGCCATGAGAACTCAGCGGAAATTTCACAAAACACACATGACTCGTCCCCGTAAAGCCGGTGCGCCGAGAAATCGTCGTCGTCTTGAGCAAAAGCGTCGTCTGGTAGCTTTGGGAATGAAGGAGGAAGAAGTCGACAGACTCAACTCCCGTGACGTTTTGACTCTCCTTCAGCGCCCCAAAAAGATCGCTGTTGCCAACGGAGTTGATTGGAAAGGATAAGTTCCTTTCTCTTCCCGTTTCTACTTCTTCTCTGGTTCCGCCTTTACCTCCACGCTGATCGGCGTGGAAAAGATAGCGAATTTCGTGTCCTTCGCGACCGCTTTGCCGCGGGCTGCTTTCGCCTTTTTGTCGGCTTCTTGGCGCGCCAGGTTCGCTTTCTGAACGAGCGCTTCCGCATCTGATACGGCTTTTTTCGCGGTCGCCGCTTTTGCAGCAGCCTCTTCCGATTTCTTCTGGAGGGCGGCCTTTGACTCGGCCGTCGAAGCATCCGCATTCTGTTTGGCGGTGGCGCTTTCACGATCTGCTGTCCCGAGAGCGATTTTCGCGAGACGCACTTTCTCCGAAGAGTCATTCATCAGTTTCTCGATGCGCTTGTGCTCGGCTGTCGTGCTGAGACCGAGGGCCGGATTGTGCTGATATTTGGCAATCCCGGTGCCCTGCAGCACGAACTGAAACTTCCCGGCTTCCGCTTTGAAATTCCCGTTGGGTTTGAAATCGATGGTCAGGGTCCCTTCGTTCTTCCCTTCGGCAATCGTTACGGTGGGCGGCGACCTTAGCATTCCCGGAAACTCAAAAGGCTGCACGGTGAGGTTTCCTTTCCGCAAGGCATCGATGTCGGCGACCTTCACGGGTATCTCCAGTTTCTGGTTCAGCTCCACGGTCAGGGGTTTATTTTCTTTTAATGATAGGAAAGCAGGTGTCTTCTCCGACCCGCTGACCGACAGTACCGTTTCGATATCGAGACGGGAACGAACCCGCATGCTGTCGGCAAAGATCATTCCCCAAATCAGCGAAGCATTGCGGGAAGGGTGAACGACGTCCGTTCCCTTGATATTTGCCCGGCCCACAATGTTGATGGGACCGGACCATTCGGCAGCATTGGCTTCCGCTTTGATTGTGAGGACGCCTTCCTCGGATTTACCGCTGAGAACCAGAGGAGGAGCGGAAACTCCAGGAGGCAGCCCCTCGGCCCGTACTGTGATATCTCCTTCAAATCCATCCTGGCGCGGAGCGATCACCCGGTATGCCATCGTTCCGCCTTTGCGGACGAGCGGCGCGGCAGGATATCCAGCGCGTCCATTGGTGACCGTGATGTTCCGTTCGGTGCTTGTCATCAATTGGAAATCCAGTTTAGGACTTCGAATCGCCAGCCGGTAGAGATGAGCCGGACTTCCGCCACCTGATTGATTGATCAAGGTGACTTCGTAATCAGCGTCAGCATCAGCGGTGAAAGTCAGAATCGCGTCATTCGTATCAAGGTTGGTCGAATCCAGTCGGTCGGCTCCGAAGAATGAAGGGGGATCATCATTTTCCGCGACCTGCTCTTTTGTCTCCGCGCCTTTGTCGTCTTTTGTGATCTTCTTCACGATCAGCACAGAGTCAGCAATCACTGAGAGGCGATCGGAAATCGATTCCACCCAGTAGGTTTGATCTTTCTTTGCTGAAAAACGAAACACATCAAAGTCGCCCGGCTCGTTGAAACGCCCGGCGATCTCACAGGGAAAGGGAACCTTTTGCAAATCGCTCTTCGCGTCTTCGATCACCACGGGAGCCGTTGCGAAACCGATCCTGACTGCATTGGAACTCGCGACACTGTATTCAAAAGCCGGAAGCATGGCCTGTCTGGGCGTGTCTCCGCTGAATTGCTCTGCAGCTTTGGGATCAGCCGGAATATCCAGCTCCACCTGGATTGACTCGAGCGCTTTTCCGCTGATTTCCAACCCTTCGCTCCGGCTGCCGCCGGGAAGGTTTCGACCATAGACGGTGAACTTCGTTTTCTTTCCCGGTTCACCCGCCGGAGGCCAGACAAAATCGATGTGCGGCTTTTTCGAAACGACGAGCCGATAGAAATACTGACTTCCCCCGCGATAGAGAATATCTGAAACGGCGACGAGATATTCCCCGTCGGCCGGTGCCGTAAAATCGACAAAGGGGTCCCGTTTGAAAAAGAGCTGATTGCTCTCCAGTTCGCGGCCTCCGGAATTGTAGACGCGAATTGCAGCGTCGGCCCGGGAATCGAGCCGCTCCGCATGAATCTGCATGAGCAAGCGCTCGCCTTTCTTTGCGGTGATTTTGTAGTAGTCGATTTTCCGGGCATCGATGGTTCCGCCAACTCCGGTTTCGATGGCCAACGGCATGGCGGTTTCCGGAGAGGAATGATCGCCTTCCTCGACAAGTTCCGTGGACTCCTTCGGCAGAATGAGAAAAGGCCGCGCTGTCGAAAGACCAAAGAAACCGACCGACCGGACTTCGACGATTCCCGGTTTGATCCCGGGCGGAATCGTGATGGTGAACTTGTTCGCTACGGCTTGCGGACTTGAGAAAACTTGATCGGCAGGTTTGGTGACGGGCGCTACTTTGATCCTTTCATCGCTGAAGCGCAGACTCGAAAGCTCTTCGAGTTCCGTTCCCGCAACGCTTACTTCCACAGTGGTTCCCGCTTTTGCAAAAGCGGGAGTGACCATCTGGAGGTCGGTGTTCGGAAGCTGGGCCTGTGATGTGGAGGCAGTGATTCCAAGTGCGGAAAAGAGAATCAAACACAGACGCCGACAGATCATAGTGCCGACAATCTACCCGCGAATCAGACGTGGAAAGCCTCGAATCCCTCGCCGATTTGCGTGACCGCAGCAGAGTCTGTCTCTTATACACATCTGACGC
>CAJXQE010000110.1 GCA_913058215.1 uncultured Verrucomicrobiales bacterium | reverse complement strand
TCGTCGGCAGCGTCAGATGTGTATAAGAGACAGCGCAGCACCTGACCCGGGAAAAGATCGACGTGATCTTCGCCGCCTTCGGCTACAACGAGTCCTTCGCCGGAGTCGAGCGTATCGATGAGTTCAAAGCCCGACTCACTACCTATCTTCACGATCTGCGAACATCCGCCTTTAACGGCAAAGCCGGCCCTCAGATTGTGCTTCTTTCTCCGATCGCCAATGAGAATACCGATCAGCTTTCTGCTGCCGACATGAACAATGAGCGTCTCGCTTTGTATACCAAAGCCATGGCCGAAGTCGCCGCTGAACAGAAAGTCGGCTTCGCCAATGTTTTCGACGCAACCCGTTCTGCAATGGAGGATCCGGACACCGCCCTCACCATCAATGGCGCCCATCTCGACGCGAATGGCTACGAAGTTTTCGCCACTCAGCTTTTCAGTGAAACTTTCGGAAGGTCCGCACCCGACGTCAGCAAGGAACTCCGTGAGGTCGTCGTCGACAAAAATAAGCAGTACTTCCGCCGCTATCGTCCGCTCAATACTTTCTACTACACCGGCGGGCGCAACAAAGCATATGGCTACCTCGATTTTCTTCCAGCGATGCGGAATTTCGAGATCATGACAGACAATCGTGAGAAGCGGGCACACGCTCTCGCCCGCGGGGAAAATGCCAATGGACCGATCGATGATGCAAACGTCCCGGCGCTCGGTGAGGTCGTGGAATCCAAAGGAGCCAATGAATGGTTGTCGCCAAAAGATGAACTGGCTGCCTTCACCGTCGATCCTCGCTTCGAGGTCAATCTTTTCGCCTCCGAAGAGGACTTTCCCGATATCGCCTGTCCAATCCAAATGCGTTGGGACGGGCAGGGGAGAATGTGGGTGAGCTGTTCGACTACCTATCCTCACGTATACCCCGGCCAGGAGCCAAACGACAAGATCGTCATTCTTGAAGATACCGATAAAGACGGCAAAGCCGACAAGTCGACGGTATGGGCCGATGATATCCAGATTCCACTCGCCTTTGAGCTCACCGAAAATGGGATCTACGTTTCCGAAGAACCCGGCCTGTCGCTCATCGAAGACACCGACGGTGATGGCAAGGCTGACAAGCGCACCACTGTGCTCACCGGATTCGGATGCGAAGACAGTCACCACGCGCTTCACGACTTTGTATGGACTCCGGATGGTGACCTCCTTTTTCGTGAATCCATTTTTCACAACTCTCAGGTGGAGACCGCCTATGGACCTATCCGGGCGAAAAACTCTGCCTGGTTTCGCTTTACTCCATCGAATCAGAAGCTGGTCACCTTTGGTAGCTACCCAAATACCAATCCCTGGGGCGTGACTTACGATCGCTGGGGCAACCACGTCGCCAGCCATCCAATCTTTGCGAGCGCCTTTCATTCGCTGAGTCCTCCCTATCCGCAGCAACAACCCAAGGCCGCCGGCATTCCTGCCTACTCAGGAGTTTGCGGACACGAGTTTGTCGACTTCTCGATGTGGCCGGATGAAATGCAGGGAGGTTTCGTCAAAGTTCGCTACAAACCCACCAACCGGGTAGAAATCCACAAGTGGGTGCGCAAGGATGATCACTACGCCGAGGAATACGTCAGCGATCTCATCTTTTCCAAAAACCTCAGCTTCATTCCCGTTGACCTTCGTTACGGACCGCGCGGAGCCATGTATGTATGTGACTGGTACAATCCGGTAAAAGGACACGCCCAGTACTCACTGCGCGATCCAAGACGTGACCGGGAAAGCGGCCGCATCTGGCGCATCGCCCCTAAAGGTGCCACGCTTCAGGATCCTCCGAAAATTGCCGGGGCATCGATCGAAGAGCTTCTCGACAACCTGAAAAGGGTCGAATATCGCTATCGTTACTGGAGCAAGCGCGAGCTACGCAAAGCCGATCCCGAAGCGGTGGAGGCTGCGCTCGACAAATGGCTGCCCAATATCGACAGGAACGGGAAAGGGTATGGACATCACCAGGTCGAAGCAATGTGGGCCTATCGAAACATCGGGGTCGCGCGTCCCGCCCTGCTAGAGGAGATTCTTAAGAGCAGAGTCCCGGATGCCCGTGCTGCCGCCACTCGTCAGCTCCGCTACTGGCACGGGGAATTCGATGACAAAGGAATCGCCCTTCTCAACAAGAGCGCGAAAGACGAAGACGGTATCGTCAGGATGGAAGCCGTCATCGCCGCTACCTATTACGGAAATGCTGCGGCTCTCGAAGCCGTCACCCCGGTATTCGAAAAACCCATGGGAGATCATCTCAAATTCGCTGCTCAGTCTGCGCTTATTTCCAAAGAACTCGTTCCCTACTGGCAAGCCAACGAAGAGTTCCTCACGAAGTATCCTGCCATCAAGACCTTCAGCGAAGGATGGAATAAGCACGCCAAGCTCAGCAGCACTGTCAGCAAGCGAACGGCAAAAGACATCGCCTTCGACAAACAAAAGGGAGTCAAGACAGTAGAGATCAGCTGCGTCCCCGAGCGGATGCTGTATACGAAAACCAAGTTCAAAGTAAAAGCCGGTCAGCCCGTGAAGTTGATCTTCACCAATCCCGACGCTACCCAGCACAATCTAGTCATCGTAAAACCGGGAGCCGTCGAAGAAGTAGGCATGGCCGGGAATGAAATGGCGAAGGATCCGAGTGGAATCACAAAGCACTTTATTCCCGAGAATGACAAGATCCTTCATCACACCAAGCTTCTCAATCCAGACACCGCAGAAGCATTGCGTTTCAAAGCGCCGGAAGTTCCCGGAGTCTATCCCTATCTCTGTACCTTCCCGGGCCACTGGATTGTGATGAAAGGGGAGATGGTGGTAGAGTGAGGAAAATCTCTGTTCGTTTGACTCAGGGGGGGGAATAGTCAGAGAGGACACCGAGAATCTAATGGATGTGATTCCAAAGAAGCTGATACTGCGTAATAATTTGTCTCCGGGCGATGTCACTATGCTCACGGCGGCTGTACGAGACCTTCATCATCATCACCCCAATAAATTCCTGACCGATGTCAGAACTCCCTGCCCGGCATTGTGGGAAAATAATCCACTCGTGTGTCCCATAGATGAGAATGATGAGCAAGCGAGGATCATTGATTGCAAATATCCTCTAATTCATAGGAGTAACAAAGAACCGTATCATTTTCTTCATGGGTATACTCAGTTTCTGGCAGAGGAGTTAGGCATTCCAATTAACCCAACGAAATTCAAGGGAGATATTCACATTGCTGATCAGGAGAAGGGATGGATTTCGCAGGTCCACGAGATCGTGAAAGCTCCAATTCCTTTCTGGATCATCGTCGCAGGAGGAAAGAAGGACTTTACCATCAAGTGGTGGGAGGAGGAGCGATATCAAAAGGTTGTCGACTACTTCGAAGGGAAAATTCTCTTTGTCCAAGTTGGCGAAACCAAAAGTAGTCATCACCACCCTGCCTTAGAAGGAGTGATCGACCTAAGGGGAAAAACGGACCTCAGGCAATTAGTAAGACTGGTTTACCACTCGGCTGGTGTGGTTTGCCCTGTTACTCTGATGATGCATCTGGCGGCTGCGGTCGAAACAAAGAAAAAGCCTCCTTTGAACCGGCCATGTGTCGTGGTAGCAGGTGGTCGCGAACCTCCTCACTGGGAAGCTTATCCATCACACCAGTATCTCCACACGGTGGGTGCCCTTCCTTGCTGTGATCATGGTGGTTGTTGGAAGAGTCGCACCGTTCCCCTCGGAGATGGAGATTCAAAAGATATGCCGGATAACTTATGTATCGACGTGGTTGATAATCTTCCGAAGTGCATGCATATGATTAGTGCTGACCAGGTTATTCGATCCGTTAATTATTATCTGATTGGGAACACGTCACCAACCCTTACGGCTCAGGAATGGGATTCAATCAAGCCGCACTTATCCCCATAGTTTATTGAGCAGAAGTATGAATTGTATGTCGCTTTTAGAAAGTCCAGAATGAGGGTGGGCTTGCCTGATAAGGGTTTCACGCCTGATTCGTGTTCCCAATAGATTTATTCGCCGATGACAATGCAAAGAAAAACTGCACTACTTTCATATCGCACCGGAAATATTGGTGATGATGTCCAATCTTTGGCTTTGGCTCAGAGCCATATATTGGGCACGCCTGACCTCTGGGTTGATCGAGATCAATTTTCCGACTATGCCGATGCGGGCCCCGTCGATTTAGTGGCAAATGGCTTTTTCTTATGTTCAGATCGAACTGGCAAATTGGAATTTCCGCCTCCTCCCAATGTCATGGCTCGCTACGTTGCACTTTGTGCATCAAATGTTCCCAACACAGAGGATTCAATTGCGCATTTTCGAGATAGCGGCCCGGTGGGCTGCAGGGATCTCCATTCGGTCAAGTGGTGCGAAAACCGCGGAATAGAACACTATTTTGCTTCATGTCCCTCTTGTCTGCTGGAGCGTGATTTTGATTCACCGGAAGTTCCGGTTGAACCTTATAACCCAAATGGCCCTGTTGTGTTGGTTGACGTCAATCCAAAGCGCCTGCCACCGTTTGGTGTTTCGGATCGTCCTTTTCTCTGTCTGACAAATCGCGTGCGACCCGGGCGATTTATCGATCAGGAAGCGCGTTTCGGAGCGCTCCGACAAAGATTGCGGGTCCTTCGCAAGGCTTCGCTAGTCGTGACCAACCGGCTGCATGTTGCGATGCCTTGTCTTGGTCTCGGGGTTCCAGTAGTAATGGTAGAAGCCGACAGCCTGTCATTCAGGATGACCGCGCTACCCGACTGGCTGAAAATTCACAAAAAATCTGAACTGAACAGAGTAAGTCTTGATCCATCAAAACACTACACTGATGAGTATTTGGAAAGCCGTTCTTCCTGGAGAAGAATGGTCCGGGAGCGACTCGAAATCAGATTGGGAGTGAAAATATCAGCTAGCAAAATTTCGGAGAAAGCAAGATAAGGGCGATTATCTCATCCTCGACAACTCTTTGGAAACTCCAGCTGAACCCAAATCCTGTTCATAGCAGACTTTTTGCTGTGCGCATCTTTCCATCGAATCCGTGTTGGTGAATCGGCCGATGCGCGAGGATGGCGACCTATTTGATTCTCCCCAAGAGGATTAAGGAGCAAGGTCGCAATTTCAGCCAGCGACCTACCCATGAAATTGACCTATCCGAAGGTGGATCTTCAAATATTCATAGGCGTCGGAAAACACCCTATCGATTATCTTGTGACCTGATAACGAGTTTTTTCAGGGATGTTCTATACTTCAGCTTTGGCTGCTTGAGGAACTTGAGCTCGCCGATGAAGAGGATGAAATATGCGAGGAGCTGCTTGAAGAAGATGAACTTGAAGATGACGAACTCGATGGGCTGCTTGAAGAGGACGAACTCGAGGAAGATGAACTTGAAGAAGACGAACTGCTTGAAGAAGACGAACTGCTTGAAGAATCCGGTGTGCAGTCAACCCATTGACAAATAGTTTGCGAAGCACCAAGGGAAGGCTTGGTAAATGGCGAGGGGGGAGGCTGAGAAGAACATCCATCGGCACAACCATTCTCAGAATCGGCATGCTCGAACCAATCCCCATTGACTGCATCGTAGACCCAAAGCTGCGACCCGCATTCGCTGTTTGAAGGCGATCCTGAGAGTTGACAGCCTTCTCCGTCCGGGCAGTTATTTGATAGGCTTTGTTGGTCTTCTTTGCTCATTTTAAACTATGGATTCAGAACGATTGTATTCTCTTTGAAAGTCTTTGCAATTCGAAAAGTTGTTCCGACCAATATAGATCCCGTGTTGGTTTCTTGATTTTTGTCCAGGCTGAGTCCCCAGGATGGGGTTCGATAATTTGAACCGGCAAAGTATATTTTTCCAGGACTCATGCCGTGGCAGTATTCTTCCAGGTTCCCTAATGCATCAAAGAGACCGAAACCGGTGGGTTTCAATTGGGCAATGGGATGGATGACACCGTCGGAATTGTCCAGGAACCAAGCGTTGCTGAACATGCTAGCGGAATTTTGCATACTAGATCTTCTGCCGGAAGTCGAGCCGGAGCCAGCATAAAGAAACTCATTCAGAGTAGGCATCCTGTATCCCTTTTTCTGAAGGAAGTTGGGCACGGGGTGTAGGGCGGCGCTTGATGGGTTATTTTGTTCGTAGCACAGATCCGCTGTTGTGAGGCCTTCCTCTATTGAAAGCCAATTGCAGTATTTCATCGCCTCTTGAGCGCTGATATTGTGAACCGGACAGTCTTCTCCGCTCACCAATACTTCCACCGGATGATACTTAGGACTGAATTTCCAGTATTGCTCGATGGTGACTTCGCTCATCGAGATGGCAAACCGCGCAGGGGATGTTTTGCTTTTGGCTTTTTGGGGGATTACCATGCCATGTCCGAGGGAAGTATAGAACCATCCAGCGGATCCAATCGGCTCGCTGGATTCTCGTATTTCCTGAAGCCTCTGCTCACTCCACCCCCACTCTTGAAGAAGCCATCTTGCAGATGCGTGAACCAGCGAATCCGAATGTTTTGCGAACAGTTCGACTACGAAACTTTCTAGACCGGTTGTTCTGAAGATATCATGTTCGGCGGTGTACTCGCCCAGGATCTGAAGGATCGATGAGATTGCGAGGGGATTCTCCTCATCGACGAGGTGCTGGATGAAGACTTGTGGTGGAACACCTGATTTAGCTGCCAACTGGATTATCCATAATCGAGCATTCGCAGATGCCGAGTCTTCCAGAGCCAGTGACTCCCAGAGTCCTGGGGAATCGCCGCGTCGTGCCAAAGCAAGAAGGGCCTTGGCACTCACTTGGCCCCTTGTATCTGGATTGTCCGGACTACTCCCGGTGGTGAGTTGGACTCGGTCTTTTATTTCATTCTCCGGAAATTGTCGGGAAATCGTTAGCCGGTCAAGCACATGAATCAGCTGATGCGGAGAGGCTCTGTCGAGTAGCGTGCAGAGTTTCGACGGATCTTCACGATTCAAATAACAGAGAATAATTGCCGCTGTTGTACTTTTGTCCGATTTGGACGCCTTCGCTGGAATATGTTTTCCTGTTGCAGGCATCCATGAGCCGAATGCGTCTTCAAGATGGGGTGTCAGCGTGTTCGATGTCGAATCGAAGAAGTGCATCCACTTGTTCAAATCCGGGGGAGGTAGCCCTAACAGAATTTGAGAGACATTAGGGCCCAGTTCCTGCCATTTGGTATCGTCGGGAGAAAGTTCTGCTAACACTGCTGCGTAGCGAAGAGTCGTGGCATGGGAAAGTTTGGGATTGAAAATTTCCTGCCACAGTGCGTCGATCGCACTGTCACTGAGGTGGGGCTTTTTCAGGTGTTGCAGAATGAAACTGATTTCATCTGCCTCACCTTTTAGCGCCCTTTTAATAATTGCGGGCGCGAGGCTGTTCTCCTCAGAGTGAAGGAACAGAGCAAGATTGAGCCAGCGCGTAGATTCCGGTGCAGCCTCCCGGAGGAGGAGTTGTTCATCAGCCTTCTCTAATCTGTATTGCGCGCGCTGTTGGGGTAAGAGAAGGGCAGCCGTCGAGGGAGGGGCATTCAGATATTCTTCGAAAGAGTTTTTTCGGGAGTGTTCTTCGGAAATAACATTTGCGAGAAAGAATATTCCGCCGGCAAGGATGCTTACCAGAAGCAGGGCGGCGAGTGTTCGCCGTCCTTTCGTAATCATCAGATGACTCTGAATCGCTGACCAGCTTTTTCGGTTTGTGAGTGACCCAATTCGGATCCATTCAAAGAAGGATGGCAGGTATCGCGGGTCATTTTTGTGTTGATACAATTTGGACAGTTCATCCAATCGAATCTGGGCTCTCCCTCTGCGTGACCCTTGCTTCCTGCTGTGAATCCAGTCTCTGATGGAGTGAACCAGGTAGTCGTGGCTGAGCTGAAAATGACGTTCGTGCTTCGACATGTCGGTCTGAAGCTCTGGATCTGAATGCCTTTCCACTGAGGTAATGATGCGAAGTTCCAGGTCGAGTATTTTCAGAGCAGGCTCGAGCTTTGAGGGATGAAGCTTGAAATGGGGGAGATTCTTGAGATCACTTTCACTAAGTTGTTTCAGTCGCAGTTCTTCACCTCCATCAGGGAGAAATGCTTCCAGGATGATACGCGCCTCCCGTTCGATGGACCTGTGATTCTGATTAGCTGATTGTGAGGAGAAAGACGAGTTGAGAAATTCGATGCCGATAGCCTGAAGCCCGCCCAGTTTTCTGAGCGTCTGACTTGCCCAGTCCATTTTCTTCGTTAGTTCGGCAAAAAGAGATAGTTGGACGGGATAGAATTTTCCGTCCTGAGACAAGTTATCGAGAGCTGAGTCGATGAAGTCGGCCTCGCTTTGAGTCAGTCGGTCCGGGGATCTGGATAACTTTCCGTAAGCATCACCAAATAGAGACAATACTCGGCGAGCGTGATCTCTGTCGAAAAGGACACTCGGAGCACAATTGTGGGATTGGGATAGAGGCTCCCCGACTTCCTCCATAAACTGGCTGATCTCCAGCCAGAAGTCGTCCCGCACGCAAAGGATCGTCTGAACCTGAATTCCGTCGCTCTGTCGTATTGCCAGCAGTAATTCTCTGTTGGTATCGTTTGCTTCCGGGTAGAGCCACTGTTCAAACTGATCAATGACGAGAAGTAATTTAAACGTCTCGCAGGCGAAATCGCGCTCCCGAATCTCACGAAGTGTCATTGATAGTGAGAGATCTTTACTGATGCCGACATAGGTATTCCGCAGCTTCTCCAACAAAGCCTTTTCCAGGTCCCCTGTCTCGGCTGAAACAATAATTACCGAGATTGAGGAATCAAGCAAAGGAAGGAGGCCTGCCCGAATGAAAGAAGACTTTCCGCTACCGGAAGGCCCATAAAGCACCCCAACTCGAAAGGTCATCGATGGATTTTCGATTCGGCTTTGCCAGAAGCGAAGGGAGTCGGGAATTCCCCGGGAATCGCGAATCCCGGGAAGCATCTCTACAAAGAAATCAGCATCATTGCTATCAAATGCCCGGAGCCCCTTGGGCACAATTGTCGCGGAATCCGGAGGTTCGATTGGCGATTCCGAACGATGGTAGTCTTGAACAAAATCCCGGAGGTCCTTAGCCAAGTCAGCGGCGTTAGAATATCGGTCATCGGGTCGTTTCGCAGTGGCCTTACTACAGATTCTCTCGAGCGATCCGGGACAGTTTTCAATGTGACGATGAAGAGACTGAACGGCTTCTTTCGGAGAGCAAATCTTTGCAATCACCTGTTCCGGCGTTCCTACGAAAGGAAGCTTCTTCGTAATGAGTGCAAAGAGAATGACTCCCAGGCAGTAAATGTCGGATCGCTTGTCGATCAGGTGGCTTTCGCAACGCGCTTGCTCAGGACTGACAAACGGGGGGCTCCCTACAAATCCCTGAGAAGCGGAGGTTCGACTCCGCGGAGTGACTGCGATCCCAAAGTCGATCAGAACAGGGGAGTAATCAGTCGATAGGATAATATTGTTCGGCTTCAGGTCCAGATGGATCACTTTTCGTTCATGGGCATAGGCAAGAGCCCCGGCAATCTTTGAAACGATCTCCGCTGATTGTGTCAATGAGAGGTCTTCCCTGCTCATGATCTCACCGAGAGTCCTTCCTTCCACAAATTCGGAAACGAAGCAGATGGTGTCGTCATCTTTCTCAACAGCGTGAACTTTGACAATCCCCGGGTGATTCAAGCGGGCCAAAGTTCGGCCTTCTTCGAGAATCGCTTCGTTGTGCTTAGGATCGTTCCCAGTATCAATCTTTTTCAAGGCGACCTTCCGCAGAAGCACCTCATCATAAGCTTCAAAGACCTCTCCGAAGCCGCCGCGCCCTACAGATTTCTCGATCCGATACTGCCCGATCAAATTTCCAACCGTCGCTTCCGGCGCGGGGGGATTCGCTCGTTGGTGATTCAACTCAGAGGCGATTTGAAAGAAATCAATTTCGGAGGGATCCATTTCATCTGGTCTCCGGGTATCTTTTGAACTCATGAATCGCAGTGGCTGCCCGTAAAGATATCACGCGGGAGAATTCAGGAAAAGACTTCTCTCAGTAAGGACATTTCCTCTTCATACTCTGTCCGGTTTGAAACAGTAGCTGAAACCTGCTCGCTCAGGTGAAAGTGATATTGCTTGCGAAGTCGGTGAACTTTTACTTTTATGTTCTCCTTTGAAACCCCGAGGGCGGCTGCCGCAGATTGCATCGTAAATTCACCATTGGTGGAGAGAAAATTTTGAATGACTTCCCACTCCTGAGTCCGGCCTGATTCCTGTTCTTCAAGGTGCAGTGCCTCCCGTGCCGCCTCCAGAGTGGCTCTTGCCCACTCAACATTGATATTATGAATCGGGTCATCCTTGGCGCGCAACTGAACGCCTCCATGTGGCGATGAATGGGGCGATTCATCAATTGGGAGATGAGTGACATTGCCGCCCTTTTCGCGAAAAAGCTTCCTGCGCTGGTTCCGGGCGAAATTGTCCAGATAGGTCAAAATGAAGGTGCGGAATTTACCCTTGTCCTTATCTGCCCGCAGAATGAAACGACCTCGAAGAAACCAGGAGAAAAATTCCTGGATCACATCCTCAGCGTCTTCCTTGCTGAATCCATGCTTATAACGCAAGGCGACTAACAATGGCTCACGATACCTTCTGCACAATTCATTCAGAGCAATTGATTCCTGATTCTCTTCGTCGTCACGGTGGATTTGATGAATGCGAGTCCACGAAGTCAGGGGGCACCAGCTTGAGGACGATTCTTGTTCGTTTGAAGAACCGGGTTCAGGCGCACCGGAAAAATCCGGAGATGAATCGCTTTCTTGCTTAACCACAGAACAATTATCACTCCCCCGGGCAACAAGCTCAATACAAATATCAAGGATCTCAAAACAAAAGGTGATTCTTCGTAACCTCAGCCGGATAAGCGACAAGCAGCAA
The DNA here is from genome assembly GCA_913058215.1 of uncultured Verrucomicrobiales bacterium. Taxonomy (GTDB): domain Bacteria; phylum Verrucomicrobiota; class Verrucomicrobiia; order Verrucomicrobiales; family DEV007; genus Arctic95D-9. The sequence goes on along the minus strand of CAJXQE010000110.1, from coordinate 9,495 downwards.
TTGCGCGGGTGTGGAGCGTCTCGGGGGAGCCTTTTCACACTAATTTTTGCGCACCTACAGGGTCGTCGGGATATTCTTTCCGACGACTCTGTCTGCTGTTTCTGATCTGATTCTCAGGGGGGGGTGAAAGTTTTTTTCGGGATCCGGCGGGGGAAGGCGGTCGGAGATTTTTGTTGGAAGAGGGGCGGGCCAGTCATTGCCGCTTTCTTCCTTGATCCGCCCTTGAGATGACTCGCTCCAACATACGGTTTCCCACAAAATCGGGAATAGGCAATGATCGCGCTGATCAGACCCACCATAGTTAGACTAGGGAGGGCTTCATGGCGGAGATCACCAACGGAATTTCCTGCATCGGAGGGGGATTCATCAAGATCGAAAGGGTGGCAAATGAATCAATTCTTCAAAAACCTTCTCAAAATTTGTAACCCCAGCTGGAAACAAGACAATCTGTGTGTGGGGCTTCTATATTCCCGAAGAGGCAAACGGCTATTGAAAAATGCGAATAGATAACAAAAGCATGTATCCCGAAAAAGAAGAGAAGCTCGACGTTCGAAAGCGACTCGAAACCACTGAGTTTAGCTGTGCCCCCGAGCGGATGCTCTATACGAAGACCAGGTTCAAAGTAAAGGCGGAACACCCCGTGAAGTCGATCTTCACCAATCCCGACGAGACCCAGCACAACCTCATCATCGTAAAACCGGGAGCCGTAGAAGAAGTAGGCATGGCCGGGAATGAAATGGCGAAGGATCCGAGTGGAATCACCAAAAATTTCATACCCGATTCAAAAAACATATTATTTCACACGAAACTTCTTGACCCGGATTCCGCAGAAGTATTAAGCTTCGAAGCACCGTCGGAACCCGGTGCTTATCCTTACCCTTGTACCTTTCCAGGGCATTGGATTGTGATGAAAGGGGAGATGGTGGTTGAGTAGGAATTAATTACTTTGACCCCATCTCGGAAAAGCTACCGGATCTAATTATGAAGTATTGTAAAAGTGTAAGACTGAATCTCTTATTTTGGGGGAAGTGGTTTCTTTTCGTTGGAGCACTGACCTTGAGTGAATATACTTTACATGGAGAGAACGTTAGTGTTCACGTTAAGTCATCCGCTTTATGCCGGTACGTGGATTCGAACAGGAACCCAAAACAGCTATTGCAGGAAGGTGGCAATATTAAAAGTGGCCCAATTACCGTCTGGACAGCGATTAGTGGCGATGAGGAGGCATTGGCTAAATTGCAGAAGTTGAAACTCCTCCCTTTGAGGCATTTATGGCTTCGAAGCAATAAGCAACAATTGGTTATTGACAGCAGCGGTGTTGTGGAAACGAGAGATGGGGAGCCAATAAGAGTGGGGGATGTTAGAAATCAAAATGGACTAAAAGGTGAAGTTGATCTCACAGGTGCATTTGATTGGAGGACTTGGAGTAATAAAAGAAATTTTTACACAGGCTCTTATGTTGTCATTGTGCTTTATCAAGATGGACGAGCCGTAACGGATAGTTTGGGGAAGATGTGGACCATTGATTTTACTGTAGGTGAGTGATTTTCCAATATTTTAGAGATGAGTTACGTACAGCCGCTTTTGGAAGATGTTGATGTATTGATTGATTACGCTTGTCGTAACTCCGTCGTGCCTAAGGGAATGGAGGAGCAAGAATTCTCTGATCTTGTGAAAAGAATTCTTTCCTTGAAAGAGAAAATGGCTGGTGCCGCTGGATCGGTCGAAGATCAGAATGAATTTTTGATGGATTTCCGAAAATTAGGTAAATCTTTGGAGCCTGTCACAGTAAAAAGTATTAGGGACTCGACACAGGAAGATTGTTTTGCAATTAATTTACCGAAATTTAAACGACTGAAGATGTCGAGATCATCGGTGGTTACTAGTCGCTTTACAATTGTTTCGGGTATTGTTCTACTGTTGTTGTTGGCACTTCAAATTTATTGGCTAGTGGGTTTTCAACTCATTACATCTTTGAATAGTTATAATCCTGAAAAGGAAGTTGATGCTGGTTCGGTTGAGAGTGTTGCGAGTGTTTTGGCAGATAAATCAAAAAATAATATAGGGACGGGCGATGATGGCAAGTCGAAAGTGGGAGATGGAGGCAAGTCTAAAGTGGGTGATGATGGCAAGTCTAAAGTGGGCGATGATGGCAAGTCTAAAGTGGGAGATGCTGGCAAGTCGAACCCGGGAGATGGTGGCAAGTCTAAAGTGGGAGATGCTGGCAAGTCGAAACCGGGAGATGCTGGCAAGTCGAAAGTGGGAGATGAAGGCAAGTCGAAACCGGGAGATGCTGGCAAGTCGAAAGTGGGAGATGAAGGAATGGCGAGTGATGGGCTAGTGCTAGCCTTGAAATCTCTTTTGCCATCAGCAGCGGAGGTGAACAGTAAGGAGACCAAAACTTTTACAATTAGCCCGATAGGAAGTTTCAGCACTAAGGTGGAGTCAATTAATAGTGAAATTGAGCAAGCTGCTCTATTGGTCTTACTAGAGAAGTGGTGGAGGTTTTGGCCTTGGAATCCATCCGGAAATGCAGAAGGTGGAAATGCAGAAGGTGGAAATGGGGAGGGGAAGGCCTTTGAAGAAAAGTACCGCTTCAAGACGATAAGCGTTACTTCAAATTCCCTTATCTACATTCTGCAAGTGTATTTCCTCCCTCTATTCTATGGGATGATGGGAGCCTGCACGTTTATACTGCGGTCTTTGACTGAGCAGGCTAGGAAGCGTCTTTTTAGAAGTGACTTAATGATTTCCTTGTGGGTCCGAGTGTTTTTGGGATCACTTGCAGGGCTTGCAATCGGCTGGTTTTTACAACCTGAGAGTGAAGGGACTAAAAATTCTCTAATTTCGTTGGCAGGGGTTGGGTCGCTGACTCCGTTTGCTCTTTCGTTTGTAGCAGGATACAGCGTTGAATTATTGTTCACCGTGCTAGATCGATTTGTTAAGGCTTTTACTGACGAATCAGCAGTATAAAAAAGACAGGTAATTATTCGGAAGTTCTCGACTATCGGATTGGCCTGAAAAGATCCACAGAGTATTGAAATAATAGAATCCGCAGTATGCCAAATCTTAAACTTTTCCCGTCCCAGAACCCCTTGGAAATTATTGATCCCGCTTCGGCCCTCGCGGATCCCAATGCTGAGTTGAACGATATCTCCGAGGAGAAGGCGAAAGAATTGCTAAAATTACCGATACTGGAAGGTGGGTGGAAGGGTGGTACTGGAATTGCCGCATTCGTAAAGGGTGATTCCAATTTTTCAGTCGAGGTTGTTAACGAGCAAAATCCGGAAACCTGCATCGATTACAAGCAGAACGGGTTCAAAGGTAAGCTGAAGGAAGAAGAAGAAGAAGTATATCCGTGGAGTTATCAAGGTGATGAATGTGCTCTGAAATATAAACTTTCAGGGGCCGTCGAAGGAGGCGTTTCTGTCGATGATATACCGATTTATGCAGGTATTAAGGGCGGTTTCGGTTTGAATGGAAGTAGCGATGTAGTTGCTAGTCATATCAAGGTTCATCCAAAAATCCGGGCGGTAGGGGAGGCGATTGACGCCGATTTGGCGAGTGGTGGCGGATTCCGCCTTTCGCTTTTACCGGGCAATTTAGATGAACTGGTGGATGGAGAATATTTGGTAACAGAGTATGAGGGCAAGTTTGGATTTTCCGCCGATGTCTCCTGGGGTGAGATTTTTTCAGTGACGCCTGGTCTGGTGGGGAGCGTTCTTCCTAGTGGTGTTTTCCTTCGGCCGGAAGTGCAATCCCAGTCGGTGTTTGCAGAAATGGGCGCGAAGGCTGGCCTGAAGGTTTCATTCGCTACTCGTTTGGAGCTGATCGCTCATAGAGTTGCTCCTGCAACCGTGCGTCTTGAATACCGGAAAGCGTCGTCGAGAAACTCATCAGGAAGCGCTTCATTTAAGGTGGATGCAAATATTTTGGATAAGCAGACGGCGGAAGAGTCGTTAAAAGCTCTGTTGTCTCAAGTTATCAATGAAAAGGGGGAAGTTCAGTTTCCGGATGTTCGAGATAAGTTGAGTGGGTTAATTGAAAAACTGAAGGCATGGCGAGGAAAATTTGATTTCACTCAGTATATCGACTCTCTGGATGATAAAGTGAAAGTTAGTTTGGAAAAGCTCAAAGACAGCTTGAATGTGGATATTCTTGATCTCGTGGCACTGAATGAGCGCTATCAGCAATTGAATTATCGGTTCAAGAAATATGCAGATCAACTTTTCTGGGGTGATGCAGAGATTCAAGCTTTCAAAGATGATATCGAGGGCTATTTAAAGAAGATTGGCGTTGAAAAATTGCCTGGAACATCGCGGTCTATCGTCGAGCACATCTTGATTCAACCCGGTTTTGAGAGTGTATCCTTTTCTGAATTGGGTAGCCTATTACTTGTTCCTGATTATTTGGAGAGGATCGAGGGAATTTTGAAGACCGGGGTTCCCTCATTATTAAATGATGAGAGCGGTAGCACACTGCTTGCCCCATTGGAGGTCGTTAGGGCGGAAATCTTCAGGTTGTTGGAGAATCTCGATCAAGATGCTCTTCTTAGCAGCGGTACTATCAGCGTTTTGGGGTTGGTAGAGAATTCCACTGGTATTCCAGTCTCTCAATTGATCTCTGATTTTAATATCGTCCGTATAATTGACTCGTTGACGCCTGATGAAATTGAGGGTGGATTATCGGGGTTGGTTGAGTCTGTTTATTCAAGGTTGGACGAGGTGACCTTATCAGCAGCAGGAATTATTGATGCCGGGGAGAGCAAGATTGGAGAAGCCCTGCATCGAATCTTCGGCGTTCCTTTTTCGAGGATTCCTGAGAAAATCAACGATTTATCCGATCGGATTGCTTCTGCTGTTTCATCAGAGCTGAAAGCTTCGGCCGCATTTGAGTTTCAGGCTGTGAAAGAGAGTGAAGCCTTGCTGTCTTTCGACTACACTTGGAAGCATGCTTTCAGTGATCTGGAAGAGTTGGAAGGGCACTACCTCGAATTGTTACGAGGGAATTGGGATCCAGTAGTCAAATCTATACGGGCTGAAGGTGAAACTGGCGGAAGTAGAAAGTTTTTGAATCCTGAATTCTACGCACTCAAGTCGATCGAACGAAGAGCGAGTTCCAATTTGCGTATCCTTGTCGCTTCGTTTGAACGCAGCAGCCAAAGTCAGCGGCAGAAAGTCGAAAACCTGGCGGGGGACACTAGTTACGAGGCGTCAGAGCTGTCAACTTTTGAGGGGAAAAATGGGAAAAAGCGATTCTGGAACGGGGTGTCGAGCCTGAGAGTGAACTCAACGCAATTTTATAGTGAAGACAATGTGATCTGGAAAGATTTTGAAAGAGCATTCGAAACTGGATTTACTTTTTCGGCGCGTGTTGATGGATCAAGTGATGGAAATACAAAAGGAGAGAATCGTGAATTTCTTCGGTTTTTGGCATCACAAATCGAAGCCACAAATAGTGTATCAGGGGTTTCGGCTCAGTTGGAAAGATTCATCCAGGGAGCGAAAAAGGATAGAATGGTTACTTTGCATTATCACCTCGTCCTTTCGGGTAGTGCGCTGACAGCATTTTTCGAATCGGTCAGTAACGGGAAATACCGGGATGAGTACAAACAAATCTGGTCGAAAGCGCTCAGCCTGAAAAAAAATCTTCAAGGCGGCCTTTCCGCAGATGTTGTAGGAAACCCACAGGACGCCAATAATAACGACTATTTTTCAGCCTTGGAGAAAATGGCGGATGTTTTTCTTGGTGACAGCGAGCCGGACGGTTTTAGGGAGTTCACCCGGCGCCTGAGACGATGGCGTTGGCAGAATAATCGAACGGGAGGCACCTTTAAAAAGCTGGATAAACACTTCCGACCGCTCGCAATGATGAAAGTGTTGCGAAATCATAGTCAAGGTTGCACTGTCACGGTTGATCTGAAGAGTGGTAATATTCAGGCTTGGTTCGGTGCGGATTGAACTGGAGAATGGCATATTTGATAGCTTCTGGCTGGTTGAGGATAATTCCTGTCTCGAATGGCACTGATGCGAAGCTTCTGTATTCGCTCATCAATCAAATATGGGATTTAGAGCTGTGCCACGGCAGGTATACTGTATCCATTGATTGCGGGCGGTTTTTTTTGGGGGGGCGTTAAACTAAAGTAGGTGAACAATATACGGCTCTTTCCTGTGTCGAGCCGAATATTTCCGATATGCCGAACTGCGGTAAAGTAGACTCTTTCTGTTTAAGTCTTTGATTTTACTTTCGTGGGATGTGTGAGTTTTGAAAAAAAGAGATATTTAACATTGACTGCCATCTGACTTTGTAGAAAATGAGTTAGTCAACTTGATCCCTGTATTGCAAGTTGGCATTAAAATTAAGATATAACTAAAAATGCCCAATTTTACTACATTCTCAGTTCTCGAGGGAGTTCAATTCAATTATGCTAGGCCCCCTGTCGCTTCATATGGTTCGCGAGGGAAACCGTATACATTCCGGTGCACGGAGGCTCTGAAGTCAACGCTTTCTCGAGCTGTGTTAGATCTTACCGAGACATGTCCACTTGGTCGTCCGGAAGTGATTACATCTGCAGGTGCCTACGTTAATAAACCTGGACAGCACGGGCATGGCCGTGCTGTTGATATTGACGGTATTTTTTGGGGTGACTTTAGTTTTGTGACGAATGAGTATTCGGTTAACCCTCGGTTTTACATCGGAGTCGAAAGCGTTTTTCGAAAACATTTCGGGCTTGGATTGAACTACAATTATAACTCAGCTCATCATGATCATCTGCATCTCGATTTGAGTATGGATGTGGATTTCAAGCAAAGTTCAAAGTCTTATACACTGTATCTTCAGGATGCACTGAACAGGGTCTACGGTAAGGACATAATTGTTGATGGTCTATGGGGGGGGCAGACTGAAAGTGCGACGATAGACGTCTTGGGAAAATTGGGGCTCAGCGGCCAAATCTCCTCCCCGAACACGTGGAGGGCATTTCTCGCCAAAACGGCAGAAGCGGCGTTCTCGGAAAGTCCGACGGCGACTACTGCGGTAGAGTACGTCGAAAGTCTTTCATCCGTTATTGAGCATCTCTCAATTGATGGGCCTGAATGGCGCCTTCTGAGGGGGACATTTGATACCCTGCTTAGCTCGTCGGCTTTCCAGCATATTCTCGATGATGACACATCTGAAGAAACTCTGCGCTTAGTGATGTGTCAGCAGATTGTGAATTTTGAAGCGCGCCGGAAGGCAAACGGGGATATCAAGGTTTACAAGCTGCCTGGAGATGATGGTGGTGGAAGGTATGAGGTAGCGGGGATTAACGAGAAATATCATCCCGAGGTATGTAAAAAGTTGAAGGGCATTATCGAAAAGGATAAGGATCCTGAGCGAGCGGAGAACTTAGCGGTGAATTATATAGCGACTTACACAGATGGTGCCTCCCGGTGGTGTAGTAATAGTGGCGTCGAATCATATCTCCGTGATTCGATGTGGAATAGGGGGCCAACCGGCGGTGTCCGTATCTTACAAATGGCACTTGGATTTAAAGGGGCCCAAGTCGATGGAATTATGGGTCCCGTCAGTCTTGGAAGGCTTGGTAAAGTCGAGCAGCGTCCGATTCAAATGCTCGCAGATTTCCGTGATGCTCGGGAGGAATATGAACGAAAGGTAGTAGGGCGCGACGAATCGAGCCAATTTTGGAAGGGGCTTGAGAACCGGTGGAGAAATGCGCAGACTTTCGCGGAAACCTTAGCGTGATTTTCTCGTCATCGTACCTAGTTTGGCGATTCGCAACGGATGTCATTGAATGGTGTTTTGATCGTCACTAATGTGAGTCCTAACCGAGAGGATTCTCTTGAAGAGGTAGCGTGCTTTTTGGGGTTTCAGTAGTGCCCTGTAATTGGCGAGTTGGTTTACTATGTGAGATTGTGAATTTTTACAGAACTGTTGATGAGGAAAGTTATGACTTGAAAAAGATTGACAATTCTTGACTGCTTTCCCGGAGTTGCTTGGGTTTATATCCGGATAGGTAGTAGTGATTACCTTGGATTTGGATCTTTTGGAATTTCTCTCTTGCATGTTACATCCAAGATTCTTGAGTAAGCGAGATGGATGGAGCATTTCCTATTAATCTAGAAGTTCTGTAGGGTGAATATCGATGGGTTGAGCGGAGGAATGGGATCGTCCGAAATTATTTTTTGATAGCCGAAGCGTCGATACTCGCCCCTTGGAGTAGTAGATGAAATGCAATTGCCATCTCCGATGGTTGCACGAACTATATATTCTTGGGCACCCATTGGGTGGATTGTGCAAGGGGGGGGGCGATGGTCAGATCCTAAGGACGGCAACGTTTTTACAATCAACCTCATTCTGTGAAATTGAATGGGCAAAATAAACTGTTAATTTACGGGACTGTTTTTGACATTAGAGTTTTCTGATGGGAATTTTTCGTAGGTCAGCGTTTATACTTTCATTGTGCCAGTTTGGTACAAGTCTCCTATATGCACAGCTCATCCCCCAAGAAGCCCCGATTATCCGACCTTCCGAGGTTAAGGTATTCGAGAATGAGAACATAAGTGCAATTTCTGTTTATGGAGAACATCTTGTCCTGGGAACGGATGAGAAATACTCGATTCAATTTTTTGATGCTGGGCCTGGGGTAAAGCTTTATTTGGCGAGGAAGCCATTCTCATTGTTCAAGAAAGATGAGGCGAAGAAGAAAGAGTTGGACATTGAGGGGATTGCTCGTTCCGGAAATACATGGTACATTGCGGGTTCGCATTCAGGGAAGCGAAGAAAGGTCAATATTGGCGATCAAGACCGGAAATATAAAAAGAATCGCGCCCGATTGACGAAGGAAGGTGTGAGGTCCGAGTCATTCCGTAATCAAATCCTCCGTTTCAATTATGTTCCAGCGGGAGAAACAGAAGTAAGTCCTGATGAAATCGAGTCCGTGGATTTACTTGAAATCTTTGAGGAGAGTCCTGTCCTTGGTATGTTTGTTGGTATTCCCAGCAAAGAGAATGGTATCGACATCGAAGGTATCGCGACGGATGGAAAGTCGATTTGGTTAGGGTTTAGGGGACCTGTTCTCCGAAATAATTGGGTTCCAACCTTCCGGTTTGATTTCGATGAACCCGATGAAAATGAGATCCTTTTTGTGAACCTCCAGGGGGGAGGAGTGAGAGATATTGTAAAATGTGCAGGAGAGGATAGAGGGTTTCTTCTCATTGCGGGCGCCGTTGGGGACTCAATCTCACCTTATTCACTTTACTATTGGGACGGAGCCGATACTTTGCCGGGGGAGCGATCTCACGATGAGGCGGATCAGGGAAAAGTTACCTTCCCGGGGGAGATTCCAGCACCTCTGGGAGGAAAAGCCGAGGGGCTCACTATCACGAAAGAGGACAATAGTTTTTTTCAGGGTCTCCACCAAAGATTGGGGACAGTTCTATTTTTAACCTGTCTCTTATACACATCTCCGAGCCCACGAGACCGAGGCTGATCTCG
>CAJXQE010000109.1 GCA_913058215.1 uncultured Verrucomicrobiales bacterium | reverse complement strand
GAGATCAGCCTCGGTCTCGTGGGCTCGGAGATGTGTATAAGAGACAGGTTGAGGATATCCCGAACCGTCGCAACAGAGATCTCGGCGGGAATCCGTGGAGAACATTTCCTATGTCAGCTGAGCTTATTCGACTTCTCCGGATGGAAGACCTGCCTTTTGCGCAGAAGGTTCGCGAGATCGCAGGATGGAATCAAACGGATACTGATTGGGAGCGGATGATCCGCTTTGAGCCGGAAGGCTGCTTTCTGGTGGAATGTGATGGCGCTCCAGCCGGAACTGCTACCACCACAATCCACAAGGCCGAGGTTGGTTGGATTGGAATGGTATTGGTTCATCCCGATTTTCGGAGGAGGGGACTGGCCACCATGTTGCTGAAGAAATGCGTTGAGTATCTGACGCCTCGAACGCAATGCATCAAACTTGATGCGACGCCTGCCGGGATGATGGTCTATGAAAAACTGGGGTTTGTCGAAGAGTCGAGACTGCATCGCTGGGAAGGGATTGCGTCGGGAGAAAGAGCCGAATCCTCAGTTAGGAACAAAGTGGATGGGGTGCTCGTAGAGATGGACCGCGTTGCCTTCGGTGCGGATAGGTCCGGTTTTCTGGAAGCGCTGGCGGAATCGAGTTTCACCACAGCGGACCCGAATGGAGAGGGATACGGAATGATTCGTGAGGGAATCAATGCCTCATACCTTGGGCCGGTTGTCGCAGCAAACTCTGAAGTCGGAAGCAGCCTCATTACCTCTCTTCTCGCACAGAAAGGCGGGGAGAAGATTTACTGGGATATTCTCGCGGAGAATCAGTCCGCCGTCGAACTGGCCACTGAGTTGGGCTTCGTAAAGCAGAGAGAACTGATTCGAATGCGCCTCGGTGAAAGTGGGTTTGAAGGGGACTCCACGATGCAGTGGGCGATCACCGGTCCGGAAACAGCTTAGGAAGTTCCGGGCCCTACCAGTCCCATACGCATCGAGAAGTAGTGTGTCTCTTCGATAGCTCGATCGCCGGATTCTCTGACCTCCCTCCAGACTTCCCCCATCATTCGTTTCATCCGATCTTTTTGGTTCGGATCATTTGAGAGGTTCTTCAATTCGAATGGATCGTCAGGTAAATGATAGAGCTCGTCAAAATCGAATCCGTTGAAGACAAATTTGTAATCTTCCTCCCACCAAATTCTTTGGGCCAGAGGAAAGCGGGTTCCGTGATACTCCGAATAGGCGCCTTCTCTTGATTTTTCGGATTCTCCCCGCAGGACGGAAGCCATGCTTTTGGAATCCGAAACCTCGATCATTTCCGAGTCTGTCATTTCCAGAAGAGTCGGACAGAGGTCGTGGAGTCCGACGAGTGCATTGCTCGTCTTGTTCTTGATGATTCCCGGACCTGCGGCAATCAGGGGAATTCGGTAGATCTCTTCGAATGCACCAAAATTGTGAGCATCGAATCCGTGCCCCCCTACGTAGCGACCATGGTCGGCAGTAACGATGATAAGAGTATCTTCCAGTTGGCCTGAACTTTCCAACTCATCGAGGAGGCGACCAAATTGAATGTCGAGCTCGGTAATGCGGGAATAGTAGCACGCCCTCGCCATGCGCCATTCATCGTCTCTCAGCGATTCGCCGATGGACTTTTGTCTTCGATAAAGACCGGGACTGTTTTCGAAAGAATCCCTCAAATTACCCGGAAGCGACAGTTTGTCAGGATCGTAAAGTCGAAAGACTTCCTCGCTGGCGATGAGTGCTTCATTGGGTTCGGAAAAACTGGCACAGGTGCACCAGGGAGCATCGCCCTTTTCTGCCTCTCTCATCTGATCGATTGCCTGTGAGACTGTAAACCCGGGATAGCGATTCGATACCGGCTCTTTGGAAACAGAGTAGTGAAGAATATCATTATAACCTTCCGGTCCGGAATGGTATCGGGTGAACTCCGGAATCAGATCACTGTTCTGTGCGCCGGGCTCGATTCCTTTCCCAAGTCCTGCGTGGTGCCTCGCTCCTTTCGCATGAAAAGTATCCCATCCGTATGAGGTGAGATCATGACTCCTTTCAATGTGCCACTTTCCGAAATAGCTCGTGTTGTATCCTGAGTCTCTCAGCCTCTGGGCCCAGTGGGGCTTTTCACTTCTGAGGACACATTGATCTGCATCCCGCCCGTGTTCGACTTCGAGGACTCCGTGATTGTGGGGAAGCAGACCGGTCATCAGCGACGCACGCGAAGGTGAGCAGGTCGGACTGGGACAATAGGCCCTTTGGAACTGGAGGCCCATTTCTGCGAGGCGATCAAAGTTGGGTGTCAGGCACTCACTGCCGCTTTCGAGGGCTTCAGCCTGACAGGCGTCCATCAGGAAAAGAAGAATGTTAGGGCGTGAGCTCATTGTTATCTGCTATCGATTCAGTTGTTCTATCTAGCTGGCAATCCAAATCGCGACGGAGGCAATAATGCTTCCGACAACAATCCACCCGGCTAGAAACCCGAGGACTGCTCGTTTACCGGGTTTCGGGATCTCCAGGTCTGTGTTTGGAAAATAGACATTTCGTGGACCCGGGGAAATTCCCTCGGGAAGGGTGCAAGGGGAAGATGGCCCCTCGCCGGGCTCCACCGGTGTTCGGAGAAGTGAATAGAAATTGTCGAGTTTCTCCTCTTTCACTTTCCTTGTGAGAAGGCTCACCACGATTCCAGCAAGAAAGCCAATCGTGATGTAGAGAAGCATTTGCCATGGCAGGCTGAATGACGTCACTTCGCCATCGACGCTTTTTAACATCTTGAGGCTTTCAGCAATGGAGGAGTTGGCAAAGAGATTTGCGAACCATGCCTGAGTTGTCAGCCACCAGGTTAACAAAGCGGAAAAGGTAGCCGCCCAGGCGCCAGCGACTGAAGTTCGGCGCCAGAAAATCCCGAGCCAGAAGGCCATTGCCATCATCGTGTTGATCTTCCAGAGGTTTTCTAACAAAGGCACCACTCCTTCGGCAAGGTAGGCGAGGAGGACTCCGCCGATCACGACCACAAGTGAGGAGATTCGGGCGACTTTCAGATAGTGGGCGTCACTCTTTCCGGGGAAGAGGGGCTTGTAGAGGTTCTCTGCGATCAGACCGGAAGAAGCGATCATGAAAGAATCGCAGGAGCCCATCACAGTGGCTAAAAGTGCGGCCAGAAAAAGACCCAGCAATCCCGGCATGATCTGCGGAAGGAACTCGCGAGCCATGTTTCCATATACAAGATCAGGGTGTTCCGTTTGCCCGCTGTAGTAAGCGAGAGCGGCGAGGCCGGTCAGGCACCAGGCGACGGTGCAAACCCGCTTCAAGAGGGTTCCACCCATAAAACCAACCGCACCTTCAATCTCGGTCTTTCCGGCGGCGCAGGTTCCCATGTTGTGGGGCTGCACCACCACACCAAGGAGGCTGTTGATCGAGATCATGATCAGAAAAAAGACTCCGATCTCTCCGGGAGCGACCAGCGAGAACATATCTTCGGCCGGAAACAGTCCCGTGACGGTGGCTTTCATTCCCGCCATGCCTCCGACTGCGTTCATTACCACTGGCACTAACATGAACGAAAAAAGTAGAGTGAGAATTCCCTGGACGAAGTCGGTCACGATTGCTGCGCTGAGCCCACCGGCCATTCCGTAAACAACGAAGAGGACCGTCATGATGGGGATCATAAAATTTGGCGAAAGCGCCCCGGCGGTGGCTGCCCCAATAATCACAGCGCTTCCTTTCAGCATGAGCCCGATATTGACCATGAATTTCCCAAGTCCGAGAATGGAATAGAGAACTGAAACAGAGCGGTCGTATCGTGCTTCAAAAACATCGGCTGTAGTGAGTGCGCGAAAACGACGCATCATCGGGGCGATCAACCAGAAGAATGGAGTCGCAAACAGCCACATCCATTGGTACCAGATTCCTGAAAGACCATTGGTGAAAGTCTTCGAGACAACGGATACCGCTTGATCGGAATGGGTTGAAGTTCCAAACCCATGCATCAGCATAAACGCTTTCCCGAATTTTCGAGGCATCACGAAGTCTGCGAGACTCTTTACTTTTCGTGCAGCCAACACTCCGATCACGGTGATTCCGATCAGGTAGAGTGAAAGGGTGGCAATATCAGCTATGTGAAGGTTGAACATCGAAAGGTGTCGTGAATGAAGCGAGTATTCCAGAAGACAGGAAAGATGTCAGCTTGTCTATCCCGTGGATTCGTCCCATTGGTCTCTGGACAATCGACGACGACCTGACAGCTTGGAATCTTATGAAGCGTATTTCCGTCCTTTGTTTCCTGTTAGGTGTTTTCTCCACGTCCCTGTTCAGCGAGGAGGTGCCCTATCGGGTGAAGGATATCCCCGGTGTTGATAAGAGCAGGGCTTTTGGTCCGGGGGAAGGGAATCCGCGAAATAGCGAGGGCGATTTCATTGAGCTAAAAGATGGTCGGCTGCTCTTTGTTTTTTCCAAATTCACCGGGAAAGGTGGAGATCATGGCGAAGGGCATTTGGCGGGCCGCTATTCCAGTGACGGAGGAAAGAACTGGGAAGGCGAGGATTTTGTAGTGATCCCAAGAGAAGGGGACTTTAACAATATGTCGGTTTCGCTGCTTCGATTGGCCGACGGAAGTATCGCTCTATTCTATCTTTTGAAAAACTCACTGACCGATTGCCGACCAGTCATGAGGATTTCCAAAGATGAAGCAAAAACGTGGAGTGAGCCTGTTCTCTGTATCAGCGACGAAATCGGTTACTATGTTTTGAATAACGACCGGGTGATTCAGCTTGGAAACGGGCGATTGATCATGCCTGTCGCTTTGCACAATACTCCCGACTACAAAGAGCCAAACTGGAAGGGGCATATCATGTGTTACTTTTCAGATGATTCAGGACAAACCTGGAAGCGAAGCAAAACTGTGCTGGCTCCTGTAAAAGAGAATGGTGACCGCTATACCGCGCAGGAGCCCGGCATTGTGGAGCTGAAAGACAAATCACTGATGATCTTCATTCGTTCCGATGCCGGCAGCCAGATGCTCTCTTTTTCGAAGGACAAAGGAAATACCTGGAGTGACGCAGTTTCCTCAATTATCAGCTCTCCCGTTTCACCTGCAGCGATTGAAAGAATTCCTTCGACCGGTGATCTCGTAATGGTGTGGAATAATCACGAGGGTATTCCGAAAGAGCTAAAGGGAAAGCGAACGCCTCAGACAATCGCGGTTTCAAAGGATGAAGGAAAGACCTGGGTCCACACTGCCAATCTCGATGACGATCCGAACGGTTGGTATTGCTACACAGCGATCGATTTTGTGGGGGATCACATTGTTCTGGGGCATTGCGCCGGTGATCGAAGAAAGGGTGGCCTGAATCATACGCAGATCACCCGGGTTCCAGTTTCCTGGATTTACGAACAATAGAAATAGCTACTCCCGCTCGAAGGGAAACATGGGGCGTCGTCGGTGCTGGTATTCCAATTTTGTCATGTCGGCCCGGGTTACTCCGGGCGAATCGACGTGGAGAAATCCGCCTTTGGCCACTGGTTCGTAGGCAGCCATGGGGGCAATGACGCCTTTGGCGACGATCATCTTGAAGTCTGCCGGATCGACTCCAAAAGTCGTCAGTTGTGAAAGGCTGAAGGGAGCCATGCGTCGCTCCGTCACCATGATCGTCAGTTTGCTGTCTGGACTCTTCAGGACCGCAGTTGTGCCTTGATCAAAATCGGAAAACCCACCGTGGCGCGCTTCGGATTCCGAGAACTTCCCATCGTGAAGTGAGATCACTTCAAAGTCTCCACAAACGGGAGCAGACGGATCGCCGATTTTCGCGGAGATGCAGGCTTTGGCTCCGGACTCAATGGCCAGGCTTAAAGTGGCAGGATCATGAAGACAGACAAAGGCAGGTCCTTTTCCATGCTTGATCCAATCAAGGGCGATGGCTGTGCTGTTAGCCGGCGAGCCTCCGCCTACATTATCTCCCATGTCTAACAATACCACCGGTGAGCTCTCAATTTGGTTCACCTTCTCTACCGCTTTGCCAACGCTTAGGAATTCAGGAGCGAATTGCTCACGGCGCTCCCACATTTCCTCTGCGACCATGTTGGCCTTGGTTCTTGCCAGCCCCTCGTTCGAATCGCTTACGACAATGACGGCTGAGCCCATTTCCAAAACGTCGGCGTAGGGAAATCCAAGCACAATCGAATGAGAGAGAATCCTGTGGGGCTCCACTAAATTCTCTGCAGTTTTATAGAAGGAGAGAAGCGGTTCTTCCGAGGTGTTCTGACACTGAATGTTAATCGCCAAATCCGGGAAAGAGGCAGACTGCACCGGGCTGATTTCCCCTTTCAGAGTTTCTCTCATCAAGCGGGCTGCTGCTGCTCCTGTTTCGCGCTGATCGAGATGGGGATTGGTGGAGTAGGCGATCATCGCGTCTGTCGCGTCGACCATTGCCTGCGACAAATTCGCGTGAGGATCAATTGTGGCAATGAATGGGATCGCAGGCCCTATCAATTGCCGAACTTCCCCCAGCCAGTAACCATCGGCATCAGGATGATTTGCCGCAACGGTGGCTCCGTGCGGGGCTGCGAGAAGTCCATCAAGCTCTCCGGCGTTTCTGATAGAATCCAGAATTTCGTTAACCAATTGATCGAAAACTTCGGAGTCGATGACGCCGAAGGGAAGTGCGCGGGCCAGGAAAAGAGGAACGGCTTCAAATTCTTCATGGTCGAGCCCCTCAAAAAATCCGCCTACTTCATGCGGTGCACTCGCCATTTTTTCCCGGATCGTCTCTCCATGAATGAGGAGGTCTTCTTCGAAGTGATGCAGCCGGGTGACTCCATCAATGAAGGTGTTGGATTCCTGCAACAGACCAACGATACCAACGCGGAATTTTTTCATCGGATACTCTTCACTACTTTCTCTTTGAACTGATCGAAGTCCTCCACAGATTGACAGACTTCAGCGGAGCCCATCATTTTCCCGATAGAGTCATCGTCTTTAAATCCGGTTCCTGTCACCAGGCAAACCACTTCCTCGTCTGCACCGATCTCACCGGATCGAATTGCCTGAGCTGCTCCGGCAAGCGCGATCGCTCCGGCGGGTTCGGTAAAAATCCCTTCCTCGAGCGCGAGCCGTTTTTGCCAGGAAAATGTTTCATCGTCAGTTACGAGGAATCCTGTCCCGCCGGAATCGCGACAGGCTGTCAGAGTATTGTGACCATCTATAACCGTGGCGACTTGAAGACCGCTTACAGTGGTAAAGCATTTGCACGACCGGGCGCGGTCTTCACCTGAACGGAGATTTCCTGCAATAGTATCGTTTCCTTCAGGCTGAACGCAGTGAACAGCGGTGGAGGCACCAATCTTTTTCATTCCTTTGGCGACTGCCAGAGTCAGGCCTCCCCCTCCGGATGGCGAGAAAAGGTGATCAAATTTCTGACCGGTCTCCCCCAGCTCAAAAGCGATCGATTCGACTCCTTCCATCCCTTTGGGAGAATGAGAGAACGCACTGATTTGAACAGGGGATCCAAGCTCTCGACCCAATGCTCTCAATCCGTCGGCGACTTCGCGAGTCACATCTGCATCCGTTCCGAATCCCCGGATCTTGATCAACTCCGCTCCGTAGGCTCGCATCTGACGGAGCTTGGCCTGAGGCGCGGTATCGACAATGGCTAGGATACAGGGGATACCGGCGACAGCGGAATATGCGGCGAGTGCGGCACCCGCATTTCCGCTGGAAGTGCCGAGGCAAAATTTGGCTCCTGAATCAATCAGATGGGAAACGGCTGCTGCGCCAAAGCGGTCTTTGTAGGAGCCGGTTGGATTTCCTGACTCCAGTTTGAACCACAGATTTTTGAGGCCGAGTGAAGGACCTAAACTCCGGGAACGAATCAGAGGTGTATTCCCTTCGCCCAGCGAGAGGCGATTCTCCCTGGATGGCAATTGATCAAATCGATCAGAGTATTTCCAAATGCTCATTCGTTTGGTTTCAGCTCAAGGATAACGGCGAGACTTTCTTCTTTTTTTACATTCCCATTGAGATGAAGGCAAATCAGTCTTCCACTCTTTTCCGCGGAAACGATCACATCATTCACTCTCCCAATGTCCTGACCCGTCTTTACGACTTGAGCCAATTGAACATTGCTGGTGAATGTGCCTTCTACAGGGCTGGGATGGCATACTTGCAAATGTCCGGAGCCCTCTCTTTCGTCTTCGATCCCAAGCTCAGGCTCCGACTCCAGTTCGGGGGCATTCGGAATCATGGACATCGATGCCAGGACCCTGAGGCAGCCGGAGAAATAGTCGTCGACGCCTTTTGCAGAGCACGCTTCGCCTCCAAGGTACTCTCCGTAAATTGCCGGAACGCCGGCATCCCGCGCCACCGAAAGTGTACGGCCATTTAAATTTCCCGAGGTTCCCCAAATGATAGGCAAACCAAAATCGGAAGCCATTTTTCGTTGTCGCTGAAGGACTTCCTCGTCTTGAACTAACATGTATCCAATCAGGGGATCGATCTGCATGGCCCTTCCTCCGGTATGCAGATCAATGAAAGCATCGGAAGCGCGGATGAGATTTGAAATATCGTGGGCCACACGTTCGGTGAGCGAGCCGTCGGGCTTGCCCGGGCAGGTCCGTGCAAGGTCGAGGCCATCCTCACCGGTTCGCTTGTCGAGGGCGTGAGCAGATTCATTGACCACGGGAATGAGAGTCAGTGTTCCCTTGAGGTTCGCTGGCTTAATTTTTTCAATGAGCCGGCGGATGGCTTCAATGCCCTCATACTCATCTCCGTGGACACCCGCTACGATCAGCAGTCGCGGACCACTCTCTGCCCCTTCGATTTCGTGGACGGTGAAAAGATCGCTCATGATTCGAACTCCGTGACCCCGTCGCTCAATCCTTTGGCGCACATGGAAAATTCACCCGCGTTGGCAAGGAACCGGGCGCCCTGGCTTTGGCGATGTTTAATGCCTTCTTCGCCACTGGTCGGGCATCCCCACGCGATGCTATTGGCTTTGGCAGCAGCGGCTACCCGTTCATGGGCCTGCTCCAGTCTTGAACCGTCCGTATCTCCATCCTGGCTAAGTCGTAAACCGAGATCTCCGGGGCCGACAAACATCAGGTCAAGGCCGGGGACTGCTGCAATCTCTTCCACGTTTTCCACAGCGGAAGGTGTTTCGATTTGCACGACGAGAAAGGTTTCCCGATTGGCGTCTTCCGAGAACTGCTGATTGTCGGGATTGATTCTGAAATCGCTATCGAATCCGGCGTTGTCCATTCCCCGGTCACCGATCGGCGGGAACTTGGTGGCATTGACCAGGTCCCTGGTTTCTTCGGCCGATCCAACATGCGGAACCATCAGTCCGGTTGCGCCGTCTTCGAGATAGCGATAGAGCCCAACTTTTTCGCGCGTTGGAGTTCGCACCATGCAGTCGATGTCGTAGATGCGGCAGTAGGCGAGGAGCGCCTGCACTTCTACATTGCCGATCATTTTGTGTTCCAGATCGAGCCAGATGCAATCGTATCCTGCCCTCGCTGCCAGAGCAACATAGGGAGGAGTGTAGGTTCCGAGGGCGCAGACTTTTGCTGTTTCCCCGTTTCGAATGCGGGCGAGTGTTTTGCTTTTTCTCATCAAGTGAATTCGAAACGCATCCTGAATTTGGCATGGCGCATCGATGAGTGATCGTGAGGCAGTTCTCTGGAACCGGCAAACTCGAAATTTCCGAAGACGGGGCGTCTTTGCGGAGAATGATGTGAAGTGTCAGAGGAGCCCGGGAACAAGAGGCATGTGAGCAAATTTCACGCAGGAGGGCAACGGTAATCCGCGACCGTGTATCTTTCCGTTCCCCGATCAATTCGGATAGTCTTCACTATGTTTGCATTTCTATCGGGCCGAATTCTTTTCCCCTTGTTGGTTTTGAGCTTCTTAATCTCCGCGGGAGCTCAAGAGAAGGCTTCCCGGTGGTGGCAGGAAATCCCCGACGGAGTTGCGAAAAGTCCCGCGACGCTCGGGCTGTGGAAATTCTCGAGTGAAGAGACAAGTTCCGAAGGGCAATCAAGCTACAAGAGTAAAGGGACTGTTCGCGGAGCGAACTGGAATGCTGAAGGGAAGTTTGGTGGCTGTCTTGAGGGCGGCGCCGGCTATCCTGTTGAGGATAAACCCCACGGCCTTTGGGTAAAGCGTTCTCCGGTTCTGTCACCTTCAGGCGCATTCAGTCTCGAAATGTGGGTCCGGCCTGAAAATGCAGAAGAGTTACCTCCCACCATGACGCCGGCGCTTGTGGATTCAAAATACATCCCTGACAATCACACCGGATTTATGTGGTCCCTGGGAAAAGAGAGCAGCACCGGCAAAAGGGTGTTCCGGCTCGATATGGGATTGGGGACACGTAGTGAAACCTGGTATTCAGATCCAGTCTCGCTAAAAGCAGAAGAGTGGCAGCACATCGGATTCAGTTATGATGCAAAAGGGGTGGTCTCATTTTTTCACAATGGAACGACCGTTGGGGTTTTGAAAAAGGAGGGAGCGGGGGCAATGGCGACCGCTATCCGGGATTTTTGCATCGGTGACCGGATCGGATCTCTCTATCGCGGATTTCCTGGAAGCATCGATGAGGTGATGTTGAGCGAAGGCTTGCGGGAGTATCGTCCCTTGAAAGCGGAACCGGATTCATCCCGCCCGGTCTTTCGTCGCTTTACAAATGGCTCTAACATCTCCGTAAATCTCTCGAATCTGACTTCCAACGCATTGGAGAACCTGTCTGTCAGGATCTCCATTCCCGGTAGTTCCTCATACATGGTGAAAGGATTAAAAGGAATCGGGAAAGATGCGGCTCACAGCTTGAACATTCCGATCGATTCGGGCCTTCGCCCCGGGGAATATGAAGCGTCAGTTTCAGCGACTGTTCCCGGATGGGGAGGTGCTGACTCTGACTATCAAACCACTACCAGAATTCCCTTCGTCATTACCTCCCGTCCGATGCCGCATCGTATGCCGGTCGTCATGTGGGGCGTAGGCGGAACTGAAGGCGTGGTCAAAGAAATTCCGCGGCTGAAGGATTTGGGTTTCACCCACTGCCTCGGATTGGGAACTGATTACCAAAGGATTTGGGATCAAGGAAAGTCGGCTTTGCCGGGAACGGAGGAAAAAGTTCAGGAAGGGCGCGAGATGCTGGACCGCGCTTTGGAGAACGATATCAGTATCGTCACCGGGGTATCTCCCGGGAGATGGCTTCGTCACACGAAAGCGGGAAAACCCTTTCTACGGATTGATCGAAAAGGAAAACATTATGGTCGCGAAGATGTCAGTGCGTCATTTCCCAGGATCCAGCAGTTCGCTCACGATACGGGTGCTGCCTTAAGCCGGGCCTACGGAGATCATCCTGCGTTTGCTTCCGCTCTACTTCACACCGAAGTGCGTGGTGAATCACAAGTGTCCTTTCATCCCGAAGAGATTGCTGCAGCAAAGAAAGCAATCGGAACGGACATTCCCGATGTGGTCACGATCAAGAACGGGGTCGAGTACGGCAAGCTGCCGAATTTTCCGAAAGACCGGGTGATCGCTGACAATGATCCCATTCTGAAATACCTCGAATGGTTCTGGACGAAAGGGGATGGCTGGAATGATCTCAACACTCAGTTGAACGACGGTCTGGAATCGGGAATGGATCGCGAGGATTTCTGGACCTTTCACGATCCGGCGGTCCGGGTGCCAAGCATTCGCGGAAGTGGCGGGAATGCAGATGTCCTCGGCCACTGGACCTACAGCTATCCCGACCCGATTCGAATCGGGATGTGCACCGACCAGCTTTTTGAAATGGCGAGGGTCAATGGCCATCAACAAGACGTCATGAAAATGACTCAGGTGATTTGGTATCGATCACAGACTGCTCCCACGACAGCGACCTCGGAGGGTGATCCTTCCCCCTGGGTCGATCAGGACCCTGACGCTGCCTACATCACGATTGCGCCGATGCATTTACGCGAAGCGTTCTGGTGGAAAATGTCGCGACCTATCACTGGCATCATGTATCACGGTTGGCAGTCACTGGTGAAAACGGATTCGACCGGAGCCTATCGTTATACCAATGGGAGCACAGCAGGTGAGTTGACGCGCCTCGTCAAAGAGGTTGTCGAGCCACTCGGCCCGACCTTGATGCAAGTGCCCGATGCGCCGAGTGATGTTGCGTTCCTGGAAAGTTTTACTTCCCAGATGTTTGCCCGTCGCGGGAATTATGGATGGAACCACGGATGGACAGGTGATCTTTATCACGTCCTCATGTATGCCCAACTCCAGCCGCGGGTGATGTATGAAGAATCGCTGCTTAAGGCAGATGGCCTCGATGGAGTGAAGTTACTGGTGATGGGAGATTGTGATGTCCTCACAGCATCCGTCGTTGCGAAGGTGAAAGGATTTCAGAATGCCGGCGGTCTCGTAATCGGTGACGCGGAACTATGCCCGGGCATTCAGCCGGATATTCTGGTCCCTCGATCAAAGCGGATCAAAGACGCAGCGGCAGACAGGGCTGCGCTCCTGAAAAAGGCCAATGAGCTTCAAGCCAGCCTGAAAGGGAAATACGTCTGGCCGCTTGCATCGCAGAACAAAGATGTCGTCACGCGACGGAGAGCTTACGGGACGACCGATTATGTCTTCGCTGTAAACGACAAACGGGAGGCGGGCTCCTACGTCGGCAATTACGGAATGGTCATGGAAAACGGGTTGCCTTCAGAAACAACTGCAGTCTTGAATCGGGAAAGCGGGTTTGTTTACGATCTCCTTTCACATCGGCAGGTTTCAAAGGTGAAGGCCGAATCAGGAGATCTCAAGGTTCCGGTAAAACTCGGCCCCTGCGAAGGGCGTGTCTACATGGTGACGGCAAAGGCAATCGACTCCGTTCAGGTGGACGCCCCCGAATCCGCAACCCCCGGGCAATCCCTTGAAGTAAGCGTTTCAGTTCAGGACGCCGATGGGAAACTGATCGACGCCGTTGTTCCGATCGATCTGCGAATCGTGGATCCAGAAGGAGTCGAAATGGAACGAAGTGGATACTACGGAGCCGCCGGAGGAGTCGTGAAAATTAAACTCGATATCGCGAGCAATGATCCCGCCGGCTTGTGGGAGATTCGCGCGACGGAGGGAGCGGTCGGGAATGAAGCGCGAGCTTACATGCGAGTCGAAGAGAGATAGTTGGTTCTTCTGGACTTATCCGATGCCTTCACTGTAGGGCGAGCGCTTCGCTTGCCTTTGCTATTTACCCGCACAGCGGGGTGCAATCCTCCGGCTGATTCTTTCGATCAGGGTCTGGGGTAAAGTAAGCTGCTGGCGCAGTGGTTTTTTAAAGCCAGGCGGAGCGCCCGGCCTACAGAGGATAAGCGGAAATCCAAGTTGAAGAGCGCTAGAAGAGTTCCGTAATCGCCCGCCCTTCGGAAAGCAGATTGATCGGTCTCCCGCCGCGATCGGTGGCGTTGAGATCGTTGATACCCATTGCGTGATACACCGTTTTCGTAATGTCCTCAGGGCCGACCACATTCTCGACCGGCAGTTCGCCGAAGCGATCCGTCTTTCCGTAAGTTTGACCGCCCTGGATTCCACCACCTGCCATCACAATGCTCTGACACGCGGTCCAGTGATCCCGTCCCGCGCCGACGACTCCGCCGGACCGACGGTCGCCGATTTTCGGTTTGCGTCCCATTTCACTGGAAACCATGACGAGAGTATCATCAAGCATTCCGCGCTCGGACAGGTCTTCAATCAGGGCCGAGTATCCGCGATCAAATTCCGGTAGCAGGTAGTCCTGAAGGCAGTTGAAATTGTTTCCGTGCGTATCCCATCCACCGGCACTGCGGCATTTGGTTTTAATCGCAAGATTCTCTCTCCAGAAAACAGTGATAAAGGGAACACCTGCTTCGGCGAGTCGACGGGCCATTATCAGGCTGGTTCCGTTGACGGTGTTTCCGTATCGCTCGAGGGTTTTGGGGGACTCGCTATTCAAATCGAAAGCGTCCGAAGTACTTGAAGAGGAAAGAAGAGAAAAAGCCTTGTCGCGATACTCTTTCATGTCCCTCACGCCTGCATTGTGATCCAGGTCCCGCCGCGTTTGATCCATTGCGCTCAGCAAAGCCTTGCGATCGTCGAGCCGTCCTCTGCTGGTTTGCAAAGTCAATGAAGGTGCACTGAATTTCATCGGCTCCGCATGATCCCCCGTCAGGTAGAGCGGATCGTGCAAGGGGCCTAACATACCTGAAAACTGACCCGGCCTCGTGTAGGGCGGACGGCTCGGTTTGTGGGGCAGAGAGATTACTTGAGGAAGTTCTTCATGCTGTGGTCGACGTGAGCCGATCACGCTCCCCATGAAAGGCCAGTCGTCCGGATACGGTCGACGATCATTTCCCTGGGTCTTGAAAGTTTGATCCGGAACGTGTCCCGTCAGATTGTAATAATAGCCCGCATGATGATCTCCCGTCGCACGACCATGATCTGTCACTGAGCGAACGATCGCCAACTTGTCGGCGACCTTTGCGGTCATCGGAAGGTGTTCGCATAACTGGATCTCAGGAGCGGATGTAGAGATCGGCTGAAAGATACTGCGATACTCGTTTGGCGCGTCCGGTTTCAGATCCCACATGTCGACATGCGAGGAGCCACCGCATAGGAAAAACAGAATTGTCGACTTGGCCGTCGGAGATTTTACCGGAGCGTTTTCTATACCGGCAGCACCGAGAAGAGAGTCGCCGAATCGAAATCCAGCGATACCTGTCGTCGAGGCGACAAGAAAATCCCGTCGTGATGAATTGAGTCCTCTGCCTTTCGCCATGGAGAAAAGGTAAGGTGGAAATGGGGAATGGGGTAGTCCGTCATTCCGTTATCCGGAAGTAACAGGATTCTTTCCGATTCGACTCCAGAGCCAGCGCAGAGAATCCGGAAAAATGGCACCACCGTGATTCCCATTGTGCGCGCCTTCCCCATAAATGAACTTGGAATCGTATTTCATAAACTTCAGGGCAGCTGCCATCTCCTGGTTCGCGAGGGGCCAGTTTCCATGCGAATTATCAAGATCGTTGGAGCCGTCCTGTAAAAAGACACGCAAGGGCTTTGCCTCGGTTTTCCGGATCAAAAATGGATAGACGTGCCCGCCCCGAATATTGGTGAAACTGCCGATATGACTCAGCACTTTTCGAAAAAGATCGGGCCGTTCCCAGGCGACAGTGAAAGCGCAGATCCCGCCGGAACTCATTCCGCAAATGGCTCGCATGTCGGGATCGTCGGTGAGGCGATAATTTTTACCGACCTCTGCCAGAATCTCCTTTTCCAGAAATTCAGCATACTGAGGGGTGAGGGAATCATATTCCACTGAACGATTACTGGCGACACCCTTGGGCGCTTTCCATCCCTGAGTCTGCATCATTTCCTCAGCAAACCATCCCGGGTTGAGAAAGATTCCGATCGTTGTCGGCATTTCCCCGGCGGCAATGAGATTGTCGAAAACAATGGGAGCCCGCACTTGACCAGTCTCACTGACGTAGGCATGGCCATCCTGGAAAACCATCACGGCTGCCTTGTCCGTTCCTTCGGGTTTGTACTGCGCGGGAATATAGAGGTAATATTCGCGGACCGTCCCCTCGAAGACTTTACTCTTCCAGACGGCTTTGGTGACGACTCCTTTTGGAACGCCTTCTTTTCTTTCTGAGTCAGGACCTAAAGGATACTCTTTCGGTTTTGGTTTCGACTCTTCGGCGTGAGCAGGAAAGGCGAATGAAAAACTCAGTGCGAAGATCAGAGCGGAAGAATTACGTAGCGACATGGTGGGAATATCACGAATGTGGCACGACAGAGCAAGTGCGGCTTTCGGCTTTTGACGACCTAATCCGGAGGGGTTGTTTTCTTGTGAATCAGACGGCTGACTAGTGAAGTCCAACCTGTCTGATGAGATGCTCCAAGGCCTTTTCCAGTTTCCGCATGGAAATACTCGTAGAAGTGAATGTGGTCTTCTCCATGCTGACCGCTTGAATGAACATTCGATTCACCGTGGGCAGGACGGGTCCCCGACTTGTCATCGGGGATGAAGATGGAGACGAGGCGCTCGCTGATCAGATTGGCTGCTTCCTTGAGCGTCACCATATTTCCGGACCGGGTCGGGAATTCCACTTTGAAGTCGTCTCCGTAAAAGTGATGGTATCGCTCAAGAGCTTCGATCAGCAGGTAGTTTGTCGGGAACCAGATGGGGCCGCGCCAGTTTGAATTTCCGCCGAACATCGGGGAATCCGATTCGCCCGGGGTGTAGGCAACGGTATGAGTGCCGTCCTCCAGTTCGACGGAGTAGGGATTCTTCTCGTGATATTTGGAAAGTGTTCGCAGGCCGTAGGGGGAAAGAAATTCCTCTTCGTCAAAAAGATAGCCGAGGATCATCCGAAGGCGGTCGGAGGGGCAGCAAGTGAGGAGTCGCATTCCGTCGGTTTCATTGGTTTCGGAAATTCGCTCCGCCAAATGGGAGCGGTATTTGATGAACCAGTTTGTCCGCTCAACAAAACCGGACAGCGGTTCGAGGTGACTCATCTCCAGGGTTTCGCAGGCAATCAGAGGAAGGAGGCCCACCAGCGATCTCACCATCAGTGGACGCCGTTGGCCATTGCTGACGAGCCAGTCGTGATAGAACTTGTCGTCCTCGCACCAAAGCCCGTGGTGGCGTCCGTGGCCGTTGATTGCGAGTGAAATGTTCACAAAGTGTTCAAAGAATTTCGACGCAAGATCTTCGTAGGCTTTGTCCTCCTCTGACAACTCGATCGCCATTGCCAGCATCGTGGTGCAATAGAATGCCATCCAGGAGGTGCCGTCGGCCTGCTCCAGGGTGGCTCCAAAGGGCAGGCCGTGGGAGCGGTCGAATACTCCGATATTGTCCAGCCCCAGGAAGCCGCCGGAAAAAAGCCCGCTGCCGTTTTCATCTTTCCGGTTCACCCACCAGGTGAAATTGATGAGCAGCTTTTGAAATGCGGAAGCGAGGAAAGAAAGATCCCGGTCACCGCGTTCGGCTGCGATTTTGTAAACCCGCCAAACCGCCCAGGCATGCACCGGTGGATTCACATCACTGAAATTCCACTCGTAGGCGGGCATCTGTCCGTTCGGGTGCATGTACCATTCCCGCAGGAACAGAGTCAGTTGCCGTTTGGCAAAGTGAGGATCAAGTTCGGCCAGTGGAAGCATGTGAAAAGCAAGATCCCAGGCGGCATACCAGGGATACTCCCACTTGTCCGGCATACTGATAATGTTCCGGTTGAAAAGATGATTCCAGTCACTGTTGCGACCGTTCTTACGCCCCTCGGGAGCCGGATTGTCCGGATCTCCATCAAGCCAGTCGTTAACAATGAAGTGATAAAATTGCTTCGTCCAGAGCAGGCCCGCAGAGGATTGGCGGAGCACATTCATTTCTTCCGAAGTCAGTCCAGGTTCCTGGCGCTCCTTGTAAAAGGCATCGGCATCGCATCGCCTCTCGTCGATGATCTTTTGAAAAGCGTCGCCAAACAATTCCGTCTCCGGAATTTCAAGATCCCGGCGCGACAGCCTCAATCGCACCACGCTTGTAGCCCCTCCTTCGATGGTCCTGCTGAGAACGATCGCCGCTTTGGTTCCGCATTCGTCAGGGCGAAGGTCGGAAAGATCATCTTGAAGGAGAGCTTTGGAAAAGGCGTCCTTCGGAAAAACTTTCTCCGCCGACTTTTTACTGTCCTTCCAAAGGTTTGGATTCGTTTCGTTGTCGGTAAACCAGATTTCGGAATCCTCATCGACCGCCAGTTGATACGGGGAAAGGTTGTCGTGTTGCGTATGCAGCTTGCCGTCGACAAGGCGGATTTCGGGCTTCGATGTTCTGTCCTCCCCTTTTTGCCCCCACGACCAGGTGTTCCGAAACCAAATGGTCGGCAGCAAGGTGATTTCGGCTTTGTCAGGGCCGCGGTTCGTTACCCGAAGTTCGATCAGAAGGTCTTCGGGCGCTCCTTTTGCATAGACCGTCTCGACATCAAAGTAGCGATTGTCATCGAAGACTCCGGTGTCCTCGATTTCATATTCAGGATCTTCGCGGGACCGTTTTCCGTTCGTCGCGATCAGGTCCTCATAGGGAAAGGCAGCTTGTGGATACTTGTAAAGTGACCGGGCATAGGAATGAGTCGGAGTCGAGTCGAGGTAATAGTAGAGCTCTTTGACATCCTCTCCGTGATTCCCCTCATGATTGGTTAGTCCGAAAAGCCGCTCTTTGAGTATTTTATCTTTGCCGTTCCAGAGGGTTAAGGAATAGCAAAGCCGACACTGGCGGTCCGTCCATCCCATGAGTCCGTCTTCACCCCAGCGGTAAGCCCGGGAAGAAGCATGTTCTCTCGGGAAACTCCGCCACGCATCGGAGTCGGCTGAGTAATCCTCACGGACAGTGCCCCACTGGCGCTCCGAGAGATAAGGTCCCCAAAGTTTCCAGTTGGTGCGTTTGGTAGGGTCTTGTCTGAGCCGCATCGATTCGGAATCGCGGCAGTCGGTGAGATGAATGGCAGTCATAGGGAGGGGATGAAGCACAAGGAACGCAAAAATCGTGCCCCTGCTTCAAAAAGTTCAAAATTTCTCTCAGTCGGAGGTCCCGGCAAGTCAGGTCATTCCCCGTTCACTTTGCTCTTCCGGGTCCCGCTTTTTGATCGCCATTCCCACACCATCGCACTTCCGCAGCCAAGTGCCGCGAGGAAAAAGAGATGCCAATAGCCGAAGGTCAGATCAATCATATCGGGGCGCTTCACTGCCAGAGGAGCCAGGGGCCGGAGCATGAACTTCCCCCGCGCATTGGGTTGTTTGTAAAAAGTGCGTGACCCGAACTGCCCGACTTCGCCATTTACAAAGCTGAGCCGGATCAAGGAACTCGAGGAAAACACCTCTACCGTCAGTCGGTCAAAATAAAACAAGTGCCGCTCCGAATACCGACTGCTCTGCCACCAGCCAAATAGAATCAGCAGACATAGCGCCCCCGTCACCAGGCTGACCAGGTGACGTTTACAAAAACGGGAAACAAACTGCATCAGACCTGATCAGAGAAAAATAGAGCCCCATGCTTCATCCATGCATCATCCATGCATCATCCATGCATCATCCATGCTTCATCCATGCATCATCCATGCATCATCCGTGCATCATCCATGCATCATCCATGCATCATCCATGCTTCATCCGTGCTCATCCATGCCGCATCCCCGGGCAAAACCTCAAAGCGACTGCAAATAGGCAGCGCTTTTCTGAATGCTCGCAATGGGATCCGGTGAGTGATCCTGTTCGACATGACAATGGTCCACCCCGGCTTCAGCCGCTGCCGCAAGGATCGGTTCCATGGGGATTTTTCCGTCACCCAGTTCTTCAAAAGCATCCTGAGGAATCCCTTCGTAGACCGGCAGCTTCTGATCCTTCTTCAAATCCTTGAGGTGCAACTGTGAAACGCGCCCTTTCAGTTTTTTGATCATCTCCGCAGGATCATGACCGCCCGCCTGAATCCAAAAGACATCGACTTCGAATTTCATATCAGGCGAAAATTCTTTCATCAGAATGTCATAACCGCATTCTCCGTCGTCGCCCTTCGCCGCAAATTCGAAAGAGTGATTGTGATACGCCAGCTGAATGCCTGCGGCCTTCGCCAGCTCCGCTCCCTTGTTGCAGTTTTCCGCGACCTTTTTGTAATCGTCCAGCGTCTTCCGGTTCCGGTCGGCGAGATAGGGGACCACCAGGTGAGTCAGGCCATGTGTCTTCGCCTTTTCCAAAATGGATTCAAAAGGGGCGACACCCTTGTCCTCAGGATTCACCACCGAATCCCAGTTGAAGTGCGACGAATTCACCACCAGCCCGGCATCCTTCGAGGCCGTGATAATATCGATGCGGTTCTGATCGGGAAATCCATAAGGCTCCACCTGTTTGTAACCCGCGTCCGCCACCGCTTTGATCGCGCCTTTCAGATCCGCCTTGATCTGATTGCGAAGGGTATACAACTGGATCCCGATATTGGCGCGGTAGGTATTGTCTTTCTCCAGCGCAAGAAGCGAGCGGAGCGGAGACCCGGCCAGAAGAGCAGCGGTTGCGGCAGAAGAGGAGCTAAGGAAATTTCGGCGTTTCATGGGAGGAATATGATGGGAAGGAGTGCGGGGATCAAGACCGATTGCGTCTGATCTATCTTGTCTTAACCGCAAATCCGACAGCGTCCTGCCTCGTCGGCCAGGTATTGGAAGTAGTCGTCACCCGTGCGGTTATTTTCTTGCGCAGGTATTTCACTTTTTTGCGACCACGAATTTTGACACTCTTCTTCAGTCGACTGGAGGGCTGAACTTCCGCACAAATGAGGCGACCCCGTTCTTCCGGGGAAAGGTTGTTTTCCTGGTGAGTCCCCGCCATCATGGCAGCGGTGACGTTTGTTCGAAAAGTCGAGCGCTGGCGAAAGTTGGTGATTGCAAAATCCCTGTTTCCTCCGGTTCCGGCAACCGAGTAATCGTCAGCCTGATTTCCATCGCTGGTAATCGTGACCCAGGCTTTTACTTTACGAAGTTTTCGAGAAGTGGCGGAGCTTGTTTGACCGCTTGTGCTCGTGTTGTAAATGTTGTTTCCGCTTCCTGTGAAACGAGAAGAGCCAACGACATTATCAGGTCTGTCTCTTATACACATCTGACGCTGCCGACGAAGAGGATAGTGTAG
>CAJXQE010000108.1 GCA_913058215.1 uncultured Verrucomicrobiales bacterium | reverse complement strand
GATCTCCACTATCCTCTTCGTCGGCAGCGTCAGATGTGTATAAGAGACAGCATCAATCCCCTGCCCCTCATCTCCGATCGCCTCAGCGACGCCCTCAAGCGACCACCCTAAAAGCAAATTGCTTGGCGCCGGCCAAAGCCCTGAGAAGCCGGGATGGCACCTACTACGGAGTCACCAGCAACCACCGCATGCCGCCACGACTGCGGCGGGAGGTGGCGAAACTGTAGCGAAAGCAGTTGGTGCAGTGCAATCGTTGCAACAGCCCCAACTACGAAAAGTTCAAGGCCACGCTGAGGACGCATCCCTTGTTGCCGGCACGAATCGCTCACTCTAGACTGTAGCGAAACCGCAAACCTGAGGAACCGGATGCGTTAATTGCGTTCGTCCGGACCTGTAAGGGGCGTCGTCCGGCCATCAGGGCCGGGTGGACCTATCCCGGAAACCAATAATGCATCGTGAAATTCACAAGCCAGCTACCAAAGGGGAGAAACTTTCCGGGCTCCTCTTGGAGAAGACGGTCAAGAATGATACCTGGAGACTCTCAGGCAACTAGATTCGATCAAAATAATCGGGAGAAATGGGAAAAATAATCGGCCGTGGGATGAAGATGTTGAATTGATTAGTAGCGATGAAGATTAGGCGCAGGCGCAACTACGGAGACTTGGAAGGGTGATATATTCTAGCGCGATTCTTAACGATTCTGATAGTATCAGCTTCTCACTTCAGAACATATCTTGAGCTCCAATCTTCCATTATTAATTCACTGCTTGAATGCAAAAATTCTGAGGCGCTAAAAGTCTATCTCGAAGGGCTGAAAGCGACTGAGAAGGGCTTGGCATTTGAGCTGTTTCTGGAACTGCTCTACAACGGCAATGGTTATACGGCAGTATGGCAAGGTGGTAGAGGCGATTTAGGCGCGGACATTCTTCTAAATGATTCTGCCAGAGAAGGCATCTACTGCGTCATCCAAGCGAAAAACCATTCCTCTCCACTGAATTTTGACGACACCGTAAGTGAACTGAATAAGTTCGAAACAAAAGCTTCTGAAAAGCATGGCTGCCGCGAATTCGAAATCATCTCGATGAACGGGTTTGTGGCTGAAGCGGCTAAACTAGGTCGCTTCAGATTGAATCTCAGGGATTGGAGGTATGTCGAGAGTTTGATCGAAACATACGATCCTCACAACACGTCACAACCCGTCATCCGACTGCTCTCGCACAACCAAGAGACTTTTGACGCCGCAATATAATTACTAAATACAGGGAGTCGAGTTGCCTGCATTCAAGCGACAGGCACAGGGAAGAGTGAAGTTCCCCCGAAACGGTAGACACGTGGAGCTTGATCTGAAAACATCAGAAATCAGATCACCATGTCAAATTCAGGAAATACCTACACAGAAGAGTTTCGTAGAGACGCCGTTGAACTGCCACAGAGCAACGGTCGTCCCGTCAGCCAGGTCACAGGGGAGAGCTTTGGAGCCGGAGCGTTGGCCGAAGATTTGCTGGCCGAGATCAAGAAACTGCAGAAGGAAAACGAGTATCTCAGACGTCAGCGCGAGATCCTAAAAAAGGCCGCCAGCATCCTCAGCGAGGACCCCGCAGTTGGGTATGCGCTGATTGAGAAAATGCGGGATCGCTACCCTGTCATGGAACTCTGCGATGCACTGGAAGTCTCCCGAAGCGGATACTACAAAAGTCTTCGCGCCAGGATAAGCGAGCGGAAGAAAGAGAATCAGCAACTCACCGATGAGATGAAACAAATCCACGGGGAAGGTTTTAAACGCGCCTACGGAAGTCCACGAATGACCGTGGAGGCACCGTCGCGGATTCACCTGCTCGGAGAATGAGTCGCCCGGCTTATGTCCAAAGAAGGTCTCAAAGCACGCTACAAGAGTGCCTTTCGTCGGAAAACAACCGTTCAGAATCCAGACCGCCAACCTTCTCCGAATCGGTTGGCAGGGGCGGATCCACCGAGTCGCCCGGCGAAGTC
This sequence comes from uncultured Verrucomicrobiales bacterium, assembly GCA_913058215.1. GTDB lineage: Bacteria > Verrucomicrobiota > Verrucomicrobiia > Verrucomicrobiales > DEV007 > Arctic95D-9. Next base: position 18,995 of record CAJXQE010000108.1, on the reverse strand, counting down.
CTCGTCAGTGATATCACCTACGCGGCAACAACTCAGGGCTGGATGTGTCTTGCCGTAACACTCGACCTGTTCAGTCGACAGGTCGCAGGATGGCATCTCGCGGAAACCATGGAAACGGCTCTCGTCCTTCAGGCCGCTCAAAAAGCGACTCTCAGGCTGGGAGTGAGACGCGATACGATCCATCATTCGGATCGAGGTTGCCAATACACCAGCCAAGCCTTCCGGGCCTGGCTCAAGCAGCGCGGAATGCTTTCAAGTATGAGCGCGGCTGGCTACTGCTACGACAAAGCTACCTGCGAGTCCTTCTTCACCACGTTGAAACGAGAAGGGTTCCCATCGGACTGTGTCTTCGAAAGCAAAGCGGATGCAAGACGGACGATTTTTGAATACATCGAAACGTTCTACAATCGAATTCGAATCCACACTTCTCTGGAAAACAGCGCTCCAAATCAAATCCCATCAAAACACTTTCACGCCGAAAGAATCACCCTAAACTAAAACCAACCCGACCAAGCTTTTCGTGTCCACTTTTTCGGGGGAGTTCCGGTAATTCTTCACCCCAACCCGGATCCTCCACTCTCTAGCTTAGAATCTACCCATGAATTCAGAGATTACCCAAGAAACGATCATTCAGCAAATCCGCGAATTCCGAGATGCTAGAGACTGGGCCCAGTTTCACAATCCGAAAGATATGGCGATCGCAATCTCAATCGAGGCGAGTGAACTTCTCGAACACTTCCTATGGAAGACACCGGCGGAATCGGAAGAACGCGTGAATGATAAGAAAGGAGAAATTGAAGACGAAATTGCCGACATTGCGATTTACCTCTTCGAATTGGCGGACAATCTCGACATCAACCTCACCGAAGCCATGAAGCGAAAAATCAGCAAGAATGAAGCGAAATACCCAGCGGAGAAGGCGAGAGGTTCCCATGCTAAATACACAGAACTGTAATGCAAAGAATCTATGAGTAAGCTGCTAGCAGTATTTGTGGGCCAGGGGGGGGGCGAGAATCTTCGGGTCGGGCTCGAAAACGGAATCTGGGGATTCAATGATCACGGAAAGCCTGATGATCTCAATTTGAAGGTAGGAGATTTTGTCCTGCTAGCATCCGGATACTCGGGCGGCTCACCAAGAACAGATTTTGAGAATTGGCTTCAGGGACAGTTAAACCGGTTGGTGGTTGGCAGGCTGACAAGAGGCTACTACGAGGCCACTGATCCCGTGTGGCCAGATGAGGCCGAGATGCGCCCCGAGGAGCGATACAAGCATCGAGTGGAATTCGATGTGGTCGGGGAATTTCGGGGAGTCGCATTAGCTGACGAGTCAATGATATCCCGAGAACTGGCCGATGCGGTTCGCCGATCGGGATGTTCCGCAGGTAAAGGATTTGTTTTGCAAATAACGGAACTTCCAATTTTTTCGGAGGATCAAGGGACCAGGACAGATGACCCGGCTGAGGCATTCGATTCCGATGAGTTATTTGCTGTTCTTCAGCGATATGAAGCGGAGACAATTCTGTTCCAAAGTTCCGAAGGTGGTGCTGGTTATTCAGTGGAGAAAGACGGTCCCAAATATTCGGTCAATCGGCTGGACGCGTTCGAACACGAAAGCGTGTCCCGTCAGGCCTACTTGAACCATCGCAGAACGCTTCAGGGGCATGGTGATAGAATGCGTTTCACGGAGTTCAATATCACCGAAGCAATTCGGAATTGTATGCTGCAGGCCGCTTCGCTCGCACTTTCTTCTGACCGGAAGGACATCATCGATGTTTCAGATCCTGAAAAGCGGATCGAGCTGTTTTGCGAGATTCTCGAGCATCTGAAGGTCGATCGTTCGCGGGAGGAGCCCAAACTCTACAAGCCGGCGATGCTGGCCTGTGTGATTGAGGCCATTGAAGAGGGTGAATTGAGCGAGAACAAAATCCGCTTCGATTGGATTGCTCCGCTATTCATTGCAAAGATGGCGGACCTCGGTGAGGAGGTTGGAAATGAGCAGGCCGCCCAGGCTTTTTGTCATCTGAAGGGAGACATGATCTGGCTACACGCTGTCTTCAATCCTCGAGACCCGATGAAGGATGGTCGGGAAGGCCCGAGTGCTGCCCGCGAAAAGGTGAAGTATGCGCTGATCAAAGATACCTTCTGGGAATGCCTCCAGAACAAGCCCAACAGACAACGCGCAATGAATACGCTTTCAGAAGAATGGTTCAAAGATGAACCGCCTAAGAAGTTTTGGATGGAGAAGACTCTGGTTTCGACGCGTCAGGATCGCCAGACAGGCGACCATGCCATGGGCAAGGCTCTTTGGTCCCCTCAACGGGATGCTGGCAATCGCGATATCTACGCAACTATGCGCGAAGTAAAGGAGGGGGACATTGTTCTTCATTTGGTCGATAACAGGCAGATTCTAGGCGCTTCTATAGCCGCATCTGTAGCTGACGACACCTTTCAAGGAATCGCGGGAACTAATTGGGAGGGGCCAGGTTATCGAATTCAGTTGAAGGAATATGTAGAGCTTCCACACCCAATCCAACGCGCGGAGTTCTTTGATGATCCAAAATACCGCGTAGCAATGCTCGCAATTCGCTCAAAGCATAGCGGTCTTTTTTACAACAAAGATTTAGACTTGAATCAGGGATCATATCTCACATCCCTTCCCCCAGAACTTGCTGCATTATTCAATTCGATCCACATCGAGGCTACCGGTTCACCAATCCCTCACTTCCCCAATGATTTGTTGTATAACGGAGATGATTTGATGCAAAACGAAGTCGACCCATTAACTCCTGAATTTCTTAGGAAAGCTGCAATTGCTCTAACCGCGACAGGACTAATTTTTGATCCTGAATTCGTTCGACGTTTTCTCTTTTCGCTGCTTGCCAAGCCTTTCGTCATCCTCACTGGCACCTCTGGAACCGGCAAAACGCAATTGGCTTTGAAGTTTGCCCAATGGCTAACAGGGAAAGATGGCTATGAACTCGTTGCGGTCGGTGCAGACTGGACTGACAACCGTCAGGTCCTTGGGCAATACAATCCCTTTCAGGAGACTTTCGATTGCACACGAGTTCTCGATCTTCTTCTGAGGGCGAGAGAAAATCGAGACCAACCGCACTTTCTTATTCTTGATGAGATGAACCTATCTCATGTGGAGCGATATTTTGCCGACTTCTTAAGTGGAATAGAATCGGGAGACGAGATTTCACTTCATCGGAACGGTGACGGAGTCAAGACGGCGAACAAGATCCTTGTTCCTGAACAAATCAGTATTCCGGAGAATCTATTCATCGTTGGCACTGTCAATGTGGACGAAACTACTTACATGTTCAGCCCCAAGGTATTGGACCGCGCCAACGTGCTCGAGTTCTCCGTCTCTGCCGAAGGTTTACAGCGCTTCTTAGAGTCTGACTCAGGCCAAATACAATCAACAATGGGTAAAGGGCAGGCTTTCGCTCCAGGGTTTCTTGAGCATGCCAAGCAAGCTCGGTCGGATGGGTTTGATTCGTGGAGTTCTCACGAGGCCAGAGTCGATCTTCAGAGGACCCTGCTAGATCTGTTCTCCCTCCTCGCGGAGTCTGGGATGGAATTTGCGTTCCGGACCGCATCAGAAATTGATCGATATTCCGAAGTCGCATTTTCACTTGCCGAGGATCCAGATTCCTGGGACCCGATTCATGTGATGGACGCTCAGATCCTCCAGAAAATCCTTCCTAAACTTCATGGTAGCCGTCGAAAGATCGAACCACTATTGGCTGGGCTCTGCCAGTATTGTGCAAACTCCGACCTCGAGGCTGCCCAAAAATTGATTCACCGATCGAACGAAGCACTCCAGCCGCCGCTAGAAGAGAATGAGCCGAAATTCCCGATGAGTTATCACAAACTCATTCAAATGATTCTCGCCGTTCGTCGAGACCAATTCGTGAGTTTCATCCAGTGATATCGCTCGCGTCCATCTCCCTTCCCTTGGATGAGTCGAGAGGGCTCTACCTCACGATTGCAGACCCAGACCTTCCTCGCCCCCTGGCTAGTGGAGATGAATTGGAGGAACTGCGCCCGGGCGAAAGAGGGCGGGTCGCAGTCGCGAACGCAAAGACTCGAATTTGCTACGACATCAACGCGGCTCAAAGAGGACGCCAAATTCTTACGCTCCAAGAAACAAAGACCTACTTTGTTGCCATCCATCAGATCGGAAAAACTGATCCCGTTGCAATCGAATCACTAAAAATCGACTGCAGCCTAATCGCAGACAAGTCTCAGCAACGAGCGAACAAGATGGCGTCGTGGCGACTCAGAGAAACAGGCGGTCTTCTGAGCGGAGAGTTCCGGATCATCAATTACATCGGCGTCGCGTGGATTGAAGTGAAGGGATATCGTCGGATCAAGTTCGACGTCGCTCCTGAGAAACTTGACTATGAGTCTGAGTACCGGGCAATGGTGGAATCCATTGCAGAGAAGTGTCAACAGCTACTGCTCGAATGGAACTCTCCCACATCTCTTTCTTTTACGCCTGACCCGACCTCCGAGAAGCGACTGCTCCTCGAGCAATTCCTTTTTCTGCGTCACTGCCTAGGCTCTGATCGCCTGGACCTCTATCTTGAGATTCTTAGGAGAAATCCCCATCGAACACTTGAAGACGAAGCGGAGTGGAAAGCGCAAGCCTGGACAGATCGCTTCGCCCAGGATCCGCTTCGCTATGGGCGAAACTGGGAGACATCGAATCGAACTACCGCGAAATCATTCGCAGGCCATCTTCCATCCGAAGTTCAGTGCGTCTCAAGACGTGAAACCTTGGACACTCCACCTAATAGGTTCATCAAATTTGCACTCTCGAATTTTCGAGAAATTTGCCAGGCAGTTGTCGATCACGCAAAAATTCAAGGGGCCGCACGGGACGAGGCCCTCGCCATGCGCGAATCCTTGGACGCCTTTCTCTCCCAGCGCTGGCTTCTTGAGATAGGAGAATTACAACAGGTACCGTTGAACAACCAGACCCTGCTGAAACGCGAAGGGTATCGACAGATTCTAGAAGCTTGGTTCCTCTCAGATGTCGCGGCGCAACTGGACTGGGAAGGACGCGAAGATGCCTATGATGGTGACAATCGCGACGTAGCGACCCTTTACGAATTTTGGCTCTACTTTGAGATATTCGATCTTCTCCAAACCGAGGCCGGGTGCATCCTGATCAAAGAAGATCAGGGACAGGACGACAGGAAACTGGATTTTCTTCGATTCTCCGGCCAGGGAGGATTGAGCGTAAACTTAAAACAAGGCAAAACCTCACGGTGCCGATTTGTTTTTCAAACAGAAGAAGGCGCCATGAGCCGACTTCATTTCTATTACAATCGGTCATTTTCCCAGAAGGACGAGGTTCTCCAAGCGGGCACTTACAGTAGGACTCTTTGCCCCGATTACACCTTGGTGGTAATCCCAGAAGCGCTCGCCCAGGAGTATCCCAATCCTGAAGCGGCAGAATGCGAAGCTGAGGCGAGGGGGCAAATCACCTACCTGCACTTTGACGCCAAATATCGAATCAATTCCATTACTGACGCATTCGGTAAGGGCGGAGAAGCTGAGGCGAATGAGGAAAAACGTGAAGCAAAGGTTACAAAGACATATCAGCGCGGAGACCTCTACAAGATGCACACCTACAATGAGGCGATCCGAAGAACCGTCGGATCATATGTTCTTTACCCTGGGGAAAATGACCAAATCGATGGTCACCGGTTCCTGAAATACCATGAGGTCCTCCCTGGTGTCGGAGCGTTCGCGCTGAGACCCGGTTTCAGTCACGATCGACCCGTGTGCAACGGGCGACTCCCATTTGCTAAGTTCCTCACCGATGTCGTAAGACATCAAGGGAATGAGTTCAGCCAGTTACGGAGAATGAATTCCTTCACACATCGGACGATTATTGAAAAGCCGCTTACGCTTGAGTCAGGCGGCCAGGAGTTTTCCATTGGAAACCCTTCCACTCCAGTGATTCTTGGATTCGCACCAGAGAGGCATGAACTCGAATTCAGGGAAGGACATTTTTTCTATTGTTGGGCAACAAATAGAAAGGGAGTTCCGACCCGGATTGATTTTGCATCGGCCACGGGAGCCATCTTCGTTGGATATCGTGGGGGCGTTTCCCACAAGCGCTCGACTTCATGGTGTTCCGTTATCAATTCCTGTACAATCCTTACTCCTAAGGAAGTCCAAGAGAAGCTGGGCAGGGAGCCGTCTGGAGAAGTACCCTTGTATCTCTGGTTCAAACTCGGCGCCTCCTCCCCTTTGCGTATCCGCGATTTAAACGGAATTGCCCCCACGGCTGGCGGCCTTGCCATCTCAACTACGTGGGGAAGTATTGGCGAAGCGCCCATTCTAGATCCGACCATCGAAATAGATGGGACCGAGACCTTGGAATAAAGATCAGCGTTCACCGATCTTTCGGCGAAATGTTTTACCCTTTCCTCCCTTGCAGAAGGGGACACAAAAAAATCGAACGCTGTCTTTGATTTTGGCCAAGGGGACAGGACACCCTGGGGAAGGGGACCGATTTTTAAAAGATTCCTTACCCTGGGGTGACACGGTGACACGTTCCGGGGTCGTTCCCCTATACGGGGACGAATAGCCTTTTTTCTGTCTCCATGTATTACTTAAATGAAAAGGTATCACGGTATCACTATTTAGAAGGAAGCTGGCTGGATCTCCTGATCCTTAGGGGTTTAGCACGGTGATACCCCGGTGACACCTAGCCGGGAAGCGGTGACACCGTGACACCTAAGTTTCCCAGCAGGGACTGGAAAAGGATGGGAAACCCGACCGGGTGATACTTCAGGTAATTTTACCGTGATACCTTAGGTGATACCCCAGAGGTAAGCGCTAAACAAAACCTGGGGGCGCGGGGGGGCAAGGCCCAGCTGGGGCTTAGCCGAATTCTGAATCCAGGACGCGGCGAATAAGGTAACCCGAACCCAAGTTCCGCTTTTTCTTTTCCAGGGTCCAGTAATTCCCCAGGTCGTCCGAGAACCATTGATCGACGACAGAATACGTTCGGAAATGGTTCCCCCATTTCGTTTCGATCGACCGGTCCGTCCAGCCTGCGGCCTGATACCGCTTTCCTTCGTCGTCCGGCTCCCGTTGTAACGCCCATTCGTCTTTTTCGTCCTGGGACCAGGCGTCGATCGGCTTCGCCTTTAAATGGTCTGGAATATCCGACATAGGGACCCAGGTATCGTCCCATTCCCAGCCCCGTTTATTATCCAGCTCGCGGACGATCTGTTCCAGTTCGAACAGGATCGAAGGGAAAAGCCCTTCGTATCTAGCCGTCCGGATGATATCCAGCATGGAAACCCAGGTTTCGTTGGCCCCATTGGTAAAGTCCCGGATCAGGGCCTTAACCAGGATTTCGAATTCCCGGTTATCGACATCGCCGGACAGCGTCCCTTCTGGGACGACCAGACAGTCACCATACGACGCGGTCTGTACGATCGCCGGGATAACCTTCGACCAGTTTTCGAAGGACTGTAAATTCCGGCCTTCGTATCCAGGGAAGCCGTTTTCGACCCACCAAAGGACCAGGGCCGCTAAACCTTCCAGGACCTTTCGGACGATTTCTGGGTTGTCCAAGAAGTCGTCGTCCAGGACGATCGCGTCGTCCGGTAAAACCCGGTCCTTCGCTTTCTGTTTCGCCTGTAAATCGACCAGTAAGGATCGCCGTCCAATATGATCGTCCAGTTCGACCTGGGTCCCGGTCATTATCGTAACGGCATGGACAGGAACGCGGATTTTTTTCTGCGTGTGCATCTGTCGGGCTTCCCAGACCCTGGCCGTAAGCCAGCGGTTTAAGTCCGTATTTCGAAGTTTCATTCCTTTCGGTAAAACGACGTCGTCGAACATAATATAGGGATCCATTTCGGAAGCGGTCGCGTCCAGTTCCTTTCGAATTTCGTTCGCGTCGCGCCAGTGAAACCCGGCCTTTCCCGCGTCGCCGTGCGGGGTAAGGATCAGGTCGCCCAGGCGAGACTTTCCCGAACCAGGTAAATTCCCGTTCAACAGGAACAGCGGGGGCCGTCCGCCATACAGGGCGCGACAGTAAACGGACAGCATGGCCGCGATCTGGACCGACTCGCTTCGTTTGTCCATGGGGAAATACTTAAGCAAGTCGCGAAGGTATTTCGTCGATTCGTGGACGTCCGGGGCGACGTTGTATTCGAATTTCTTAACTGTGTAAATCAGGGTTTCTGGATCATATCCGAACGGAAGCCAGGCCAACTTTCGATCCCCCCCTTCGCCTCGCCAGACCGGTAACCTTACCTGGTTAATCGCGGAAATTTCTGGAACGGTGTTACGGGTTTCGTCGGATCTCAGGATCCGCCGCATATCTTCTGATTTAAACGAACAATGTTTCGGTTTTCCGGTTTTCTCGTTCGTCCCGGCGTAAGGGTAAATCTCAGCGGACAGCGGCAACCAAGTCGCGAACCGATCCGCGTCCATACTTTCCCATTCGCCGGAGTTGGGGTTAATCGTCCCCAGATCGTGTCCCTTCCGGAATAGCTGTTTTTTCCCCCGTAACATACCGGCGATTTCGACGGCCTGTTCCTGGACCGAAAGGCCGATATCAACAATTCGGACGTTTAAGTCGGCGGGGATTTTGACGTCCGCCACTGCAAAGCAGTCCTGCAGCCTCCGAACTACCCCCTTAGGGTCAAAGCAAGACTCCTTGCCACTATTTGCCTCATTCTCATGTTTGCTCTCATTTGCCGGATTATTGTTCGAGTCGTGTTTCATTGTCAGGGATCACTGTCAATTCCCCGTTCCGACCTCTAAAGCGCATGAACCCGCACTTATTCCATTTTTAGAGGATGGAGCTGCCAATCGGACTGGTTAATTCGGGTAAAGTCGAACCCGGTTCGACTTTCGCATTTGCGACTGTGCGTTTGTATTTCCCCCAATGATTCTCTTTGTCCTCGTTTTGACACTCCGGGAAACTTGCTATGACAACGTCCACACTTCTTACCAAAAAGCAGGTAGCCACACGATTGAACTTGACCATCCGAGGCGTCGAGGGATTGATGGCGAAGCGAGCTATCCCATTTCACCGACTCGGTAGCCGAACGGTTCGCTTCGATCCACGCGCCGTCGAAGATTGGCTCGAGCGCACAAAGGTCAAGGAGGTCCGGATCGATTGAGCGCTTCGCTACGGAGCAATTTCCCAATACTTCTCCGCATCCTCCGGACGGACCAACCTCCGATAGTGCCGAAAGATCAGATTCGTCGTCGTGTGTCCCAGCTCGAGTGCCAGAGCAGGAGCATCCCGATGCTTTGCCAGGTGATAGCTGGCGTAGGAGTGACGAAGCGCATTGTTCGGCCACTCCGTGATTCGAGCGTCCTCGCGCGCCACGAGCAGACGTTTCCGAAGCATCTCTTTCGACGGACAGACCATACCGCTCCTCTTTACCAGAGGATCGAGCCATTCGACCAGGTTTTCCGAAAGCCTCACGAAACGACGGCTGGCTGTCTTGGCCTTCTTCGCCGCCACTTCGATCAGACGTCCTTCCAGATCCACCTCATTCCATTCGAGCCGCTCGATCTCGGAACGCCGCAGGCCTGCGAAAGCTCCGATCGCGAGAAAGGCTCTGATCTCCCCCTCTGACACTTCGAGCAGAGCTTCAGTCTGCTCGGGAGTCAGGATCCCAATCTCGGTCTCAGGAAGCCGCGGCCGGACGGTCAGGTCAACAGGATTGCGTTCACAGTATCCGTTCCTCACCGCGTAGTTGAAGAGAACGATCAGCAGTCGCCGATAGTTCATGCGCGTCTGGGGTGATACCAGTTCTCCAAAATGTTTCCCGTTCCGGGTGATGACCAGATCCGCCAGCCACTCGTCGAGTTCCCTCGTGGTGACCTCGCGGATCGGCTTTGTCCCGAAATCCTCCCAGAAGCGATAAAGACGACTGCGAAGATCTTCCTGGTATCGCTTCGAGTTGCCTCCCTTGGCTCGACGGCCAGGCTCTTCGAGAAACTCCTCTACGATTTCGGTAACGGGTTTCTGAATGATCGTCTCCTGCTCCTGCAGATGCCTCGCATAAAACGCGGCGGCATCGCCTAACTTTGCACCAAAAGGTTCAAGCAATTCGGCAGCCCGTTCGAACTCCGCCATCTGTCTTCGATCGAGAGAGAAGACATGAAGTCCATCGTTCTCCCTTGAGAGACGAGCCTGCCTTGCGGCTTCCTTCGCCTCCGCCTCGGTGGAATACCAGCGGCGTTGACCAGTGGTCTTTCCGTTGATGCGAACGCGAGCATCTACTCGCCAGCGTTCCGTTCCGTCTTTCTTGATTTCCTTTGCGACCAGGGGCCAGCCTTGTTTTTTCATTCGCGTTGCCATTGTGTTGGCAGTCGCGTGTCAATTGGCTTGTAACTCCTTGTAAATCAGTGCTCGGATTCACTTCTAATCCGTAGGTCCCGTGTTCGAATCACGGCGAGCGTGCTTTTGATTTTCCGCAATCCCTTTCCAATATCCCTGGACGAGAGAGGACGCTTTTCACCGAAAATCAACGACACCCACAGATCGATTTTTACTCCTGATTTTCGGTACGAAAACTTTGCAGAGCCTCCTCAGTAATTTCAAGACCGCCAGGAAGAGCCAATTCGAAGATGGGCGGGCGGGCCATACTGGACGGCAATCCGAGGAATCGTGACTCCGGAATTCTTTTAAATCCCAGATCGCTGAAGTATCGATCCAGATCATCCTTTGAGTCTCCGGACGAACCTTCAGAGAAGCCAAACTCGTCCCCCACTCCTCCCGGAATTTCATCTCCGGTATTCCCCATCCGCTCGGGATGCGGTTGTATCACGGTCAACGAACAGCCTGATTCCCAGTCCTGGATGATCCGATAAATCACTGACAGGCCCAAACGCTGCCCGCGAGCAAATGCTTCGAGATCGAGTGACTCGATCACCAGAAGATCCCCCGAAAAATCCGCGTAGGGAAATGTCTTCGTCACTGTCGGTTTCATTTCTTCATACGAAGAGTCGAAAAGGGCTGCCGCTATGTCCGTCATTTCCTGAGATAAATCGAAAACTTCGCGCATTGGAAAATTCGCTTCGAGCGCATTCCCCATTCTGACCAAAGTGAAATTTACGGATCCCAGAGGAAGAGAAAATGCCTCTTCTTCGGGAGCCGCGTCCAAGTAGGAGCCAAAAATTCCTGCCCGCATTCTCAAACAAAACTGATCAGGTTCGCTGTCGTCTCCGAGATTGCTTTCAGCAAAGTATTTCACCGAAACCTGCAGATCATAATTCTTCATAACTCATTCATTCCTCTCTATTTTCAGGACCTGTCCCCTTCGCTATCCTTCTGATGTGTCCAGCCGGATTCAGGTTCCCAGTTTGATCCGCTCACATCCTCTAGAAGAACAGGAAGAAGAAACCCGGAGATCCGGTGAAGTATTTTTTCGAAGTCCAGAGCTTGCAGGCTGCTCTTGCGGAGAAATGCGTTCCACTGGGTTTGTTTGTCAGGCAGCCCGTGAAATTGACTGGTAAATACTTCAGGCTTTTCCACCAGTCGATCAGTCCCCCGCCTTTCGAAGGTCGCATCAACAGCCGCTTGAAGAGGCCTTCCAGCGAATGAATGGTGGAGACTGAGCCAGTGCATATCATAAAAATCCTTCATCCGACTGTTGGCGGTTCCCAACTCCACCGCCGCCTGTAGCTTTTCAGCGATAGCAGTTTCCATTTGGTAAACCAAAAGAGGAACAGAGGGGAAATCCAGTGGCATCGTCCAATCTGCGATCTCTGCTTCGGGCGTGATGGAATCACCAAAGCCCACATCAATCTGCGCCGGGATCCGCATGTTCCCGAGATGAGCAGTGAGCCTGATCCTCACTCCCCCGTAGAGCTTGTCCTCACGAATCGGTGCGGCCTTCGAAACGGTCCACTCGAGCCCATCCGGCGGATCAGTGATCTCTTTGCAAATTTCTTCGAAGGTGGATTGCAGCACCTCCGGATCGGGTGAGCCAAAGCTCAGAAAGTCCGCGTCGCGAGTCGGGCGGTGAGGCGTGTCGGACCAGAGCTTGAACAGCTGGGCACCCTTGAGAATAAATTGATCCCGATAACGACTCACGCTGAGGCGGGCGAAAAGGCGGGCATTCACGAAGTCCTCGAGCACCAGATTGAGCGCGATCCCTTCTGCACGGGAATGGTTCTTCAAGCGATCCTGGATGGAGGCGACAAGGTTCTTCATGACAGTGCCTCCAGATACGGGAGCATAACTTTCTCGACACGGTTCATGCGGGCATAAGCGAGGATGTCGGCCGGGGATTTCCCTGACCGCAGAACTTCCCGCAGCGCTTCGAGACAGAGTTCCAGCCCCAGCTTGCTGCGATGCTTGAAGCAATCAGCAACCGTTCTGGCGGGATTAGTGATCGGAACGGCGATCCCATTGAGGTCATGGACTTCCACCCCTTCGGTGAAGGCATCGGGATTGGTCGATTTTACGATCTCGATGGGAGGATAGTCGAGCCGCGGTGCGACTGCATTCGCCTTCAGAAGAATGGAAACGGCATGGGCCTGATGGGTCCCGATTCCGTGAAAGTTCAGAGCACTCGTGAGAACGATCACTGCCTGCGGAACCCTGGCGAGGACTTCGGACAAGTTGAGATGCTCGTCCCATGGGGCGTCCTTGTGACGATAAACCCCGCGGCTGACGCGCTCGATCTCCCCGGACGTCACCGCCGCCGCAATCGTCGCGCTGCTAAAACCTGCTTCACGCAGATCTTTCGCCCGGAGGATCTGACGATCCCGGGCAAACTGAGCGAGATGCGCGGCTTTGGTCCTGAATTTAGACATTGAACAAAATTAAGTATAAAATAATTTATTTACTTAGATTTGCAAGTTTGGATAGAGATTTGTAGTGCCAGTTCCTTTCGCTCCTCACATCTCCCTCCGGATCTTCACGAATCCCGTCAGCGTTTTCAAAGCATGCAAGGCGACCGCGATCCAGAGCACTGCGTTGAGTAAATGGGGCACCAATAGGTCGATCGCTCCGGGGCCTGTCCCTCTACGATTTTGCAAAGGCCTTTCAGGACCGGTTAGATATCATCCTAAATAGGTAGCTGGCAGGGAGCCGTATCAAGTCAAGAAATGTTGCCTGACCCGAATGGCACGGTTTTAAGATGGGTCTTTAAGGTGAAACCGGCGTCTCGCCGGTCATATAACTGGCGGGACGCCAGTTTCACGTGCTTAAAACAGTGCCATTCTTGCCTGACCCCGCAGACAAACAAATCACTCAGCGTGCCGTGACGGATTTTCCCACCGTGACGGATTCTGGCGATCGGACTGCGGGATGAGAATGGTGATCAGAGTCACTGACTTGCTGCGTGGTGCCTTCCACTACGACCCGGGATTCACGGTCCAGGTTCGCTTTGAGAATGGCTAAGTGTTTTGGGTAAATCATCTCACCCTTTAAAGGAAGTAGTTGGCTGATTTTGTCGTGACCGACCACGTAGACATCGCCACTCGCAGTGCGTTCGATTTTCCACCCGGGGAAGACGAGGACCGGAAAAACTGGAACCGACTCACCGCCGGTCCATTCGTGAATGTTGCCTTGCAGATCCCTCGCATTCCGTTGGGCCTGCTGAAGTGCCTGAGTGTCATACTGGCCATTCGGAAACGTAATTTGCCTTCCGTCGTAAGTGAGTTTGCCACGGAACTTGCCACGCGCGCGCTTCTTTCTTCTCGCTTTGGTTTCGATGACGAGAACACCTCTCGGAGTGAGAAGGACATGGTCGATGTTCCAGGTGCGGCCGTCCTTCGTGATGACAAGATCATGATAAGCCCGAACATCGTTGGTTTGAAGAGCATCTAATTCAGCTCCCACGATCTGTTCGCCAAGCAAGCCGAGCTGGTTGTCCTGATAGGGAACCCAGGCTTTGAGAAGACGGCGCATGAAGTATGCGCAGGGGAGTGAACCAACAATGATCCCAACGAGCAACGATGAACCGAAACTGTAGCAGATTGCCGGGATCGTCGCCGTGAAGACAAACATGACTATCGATTCCATAATTGAATCCCACTGCACGGCCACCTTTTCCTGCTGACTGTATCCAGCGGGACGACGAAACTCATGGAAAGGCCGCTTGAGATGGGCTCGTTTGGCCAAAGCACGTCGGTGAAACCAATAAAAGACGAGCATCGGAAGCCCCGGGAAAAGAAGATAAATCCAAATTCGTTCGATCATAGCGGTTCGTTAAGAAACTAACCGCAGTTAAAACTGAAATCTATATTAATTATGGAAATCACGAAAAAACACCTGCTTACTGCTATGAATTCCGGTGATTTGGGGCTGTCTCTCGCCGCGCAGGCGTGCTTGCCTCATGCGGGATCACTTTTCACCTGAACGGTGGTGCCAAGAAGAATAAGTGACCAGTCCCTAAGAACACCTTACAGCTCTGCAATGCCGATTTGGCATAGATAGTCATATACGCCGTCATAGTATTCAGGGGTTCTTGTTGGGTCTTTTTTGTCTCCAGTAGGAATGAAAATTGCCATCCCTTGGCGCGCACGAGTGAGAAGTACTCGATAAGCATTCAGTAAATATTGGCGGCGGTCTGCTTTCTTTACGTTTTGCCATTTGGATCCTTTGAAAGAGTGATATGCCCAGTCATCGTTGATCAATCGTAGATCCGCATCCCAATTGACGCAGACCCAATCAAGCTCAAGGCCTTGCACTTGAAACTCTGTGGCGGCTTCTTCCAGATAGAAACTTGAACGGACATCGGTTTCGTTTCTTAAAAACCAGTGCTTAGGAGAAACTGGAACTCTAATATCGATTGCGTGTGGGCGGAGTCTATGAGCACCTGAGGATGCCACCATTCCGTATCGCTCTGTGCCACGAGCCTGTTGACGAATCCATGTCTTCGCGGCCTTTAGGTTGCGAGTGATTCGGATCGGGTATTTTGCATTCAATTCTTTGAAGTGCTGTATTGCTAAATCAATTTCACGGTCGAGTAGGGCTTTCACGAAATTTGAAACGTTCTCAGAGCGGAATGATCGCATTGAAGAACGCAGGTGCAGGTTCTCGTCTTCACTGACGTTCGTCACGCCTTCTAGGAGTGAAATTGAGCGGCCTGTTGCATATTCGGAGTCTGTGAGATTACAGGACAAATGCACGTGCCAGTCTGAGAAGGATTCTCTGATCGCATCGAGCCAAGCAGAGATGCCCGCTTCGCCTTGGTTTATCTCTTGGCCCCCACCGACCAAGCAGATGATGGCTGCCCAGTCTTGATGTCGATCTAAGTAAGATATGAGGAACTCAGGCTCCGAGTGGTTAAAGCCAGGCCGCCCTTTTTTCCGCGCCATAAATTGGGACGTCATCTCTTTGTTCCATGCCCGCTGTGCCTCATCAAAGATGACAACGTGGTCGCTCGGCGCATGCTCGTCTCGCAATCCAGCATCACGAAAGTGGTGAACGTTTTGGATGAATGCTTTCACTTTCTGCCGAATCTCCCCTTTCCTAGGGCGAGGCCTCTCAGCGGCCGTTCGTTCATACTCGTCCTCAGTCAATGCCTCGCTCAGGACTTCCACTAGCGGTCCGTTTCCAGACAAGAAGGTCGCATGAGTTTTCGTGTCATCGCGTTTATGAGTCGCCACTTTTAGGCCTACTAGGGTTTTTCCTGCGCCTGGAACACCTGTGACAAAAATGATAATTTTCCGCTTTTGGTGCTCTGCTTCACCGATGAGTGCCTCTACCTGCTTGGATGTGACGGCTAGGTTGATCTTGCCAGCATCTTGCTGAGTAATGGCATCAACTGAGTGATCAAAAAATAATCGTTGTGCTGCTTCAATAATTGTAGGCGTTGGGCGATATGCAGAACGAGCCCATTCTTCAGCATTGTAGAGATCCGCTCGAATCTCATTTGCCGCTTGCTGGATGATGTCCCGAATGCATGCGCGACTTGCCTGCATCGGATAGTAGACGCCATCTCCGTGAGGCTTACTCAGTTCAGGGAGAGAATGGGGCGCCTCAGTTGCAACCAGTATCGGGAGAATCGATAGGTGGTGACTTTCGGCGTGGAAATTCTTTAAGTCTAACGCGTAGTCCCATGCTTGGTTTAGGTCTGCTCGACTAAACTTCTTTTCTCCCACTTTAAATTCGACGATGAAGAGCAACCCAGATGTGGCGACTACGGCATCGATTCGGCTTCCAATGCGAGGGACATCATACTCTAGGAATATATGACCTTTTAAGTTGATTAGCTCACTCTTCAGAATGGTTATCTCTTCTTCCCAGGCATTCCGTTGAGTTAATTCGAGTGAGAAGTTCCCATTGCTGGCCATTTCACCGAGGATCTCATTTTGAGATTTTCGAATGAAATCCTCAATCGGAGACGCGTAATAAGCATTCAATGAGCTTTGCATATGTAATGTTGGATTATTAATCAATCCGGCTCAATTGACCCGCGCTTCTTTGCATTATTTCAAGGGATAGCTGACCTGTCCCTAGAAACTTAATCGAACAGTTGACCTGTCCCTTGGAATTCGAGATTTAGTCTTCTACGAAGTAATCGCTGTCGATGCGCTTTATCTCGATGGTGTTTTCGGTCGAGACACCAACATTGTGTTCAACCATTAACTCAGCAAGGCGTTGACCATCGATGAGGATCACTTTTTGTGGTACGGTTTTGGCATATTCGATTGCGTTGTCATTGTATCCACTAGTAGTGATAAAAATGCCTTTGTGGGCCTGATTTCCAGCCAGGGCACCCACAAAATTCTGAACGTCAACCCTCCCAACTTTACTCTGATAGCGTTTCGCTTGCACATAGATGACGTCGAGCCCCAAACGGTCTTCGTTGATGATCCCGTCGATTCCTCCATCATTTGACTTCTGAGTGACCTGGCCTGCCTCTTCTCGAGAACCGCCGTAGCCCATTGCAACGAGGACGTCGATCACGATCCGTTCGAAATAATATGGGTCTGAATTGAGGAGGTGATCGAGAAGGGCGGTGCGAAGCTCCTCATCTAATTCTTGCATTGCTGTTTCGATCAGCTCAACTGGGGTGCGCGTTTCGATTTTGAGAGTAGGTGAGGCGGTTCCACCTTTGGCTTTTTGTTTGCGGCGGCTCGCTTCCTCCCATGCTTCGTTATAGCCCTCAAGATTCTGCAGGTCCTCGGCCGTGATTGGGCCTTGGTGTTGATTGAGGTAGTCCCGTCCTGCTTGCGTGATCTCGTAGGTGAATTTCTCCGTTGGATGCTTGGTAATGAACTTCGCTTTCACCAGAGAACTCATCGCCCAGCCAGCGCGATTTTGGATATGCGTTTGACCACTTTTGACCCGAGAATTTCGAATCTCTTCGGGGAAAGCATATTTGTCTGCGATTTCGTGTGTGGCAGTTCGGCGCATGATTGGCTTCTGCTCAGCGACCTCTAAAAGCGGTCTCAGAAATTCGTCCCAGGTTGGGCATTCCGTTGGGTGATGGTCCATAGAGTTAAGGGGTAAAACGAATCTCAAAAATCACGCCGCCTGATACTCCTTAAAGTTCTCCGCCTGCTCGAAGATCTCCTTATACACCTCATCCCGATCCACGGGCGGGTAACCGTTCTCGACTAGTAGTAGAATGAGATCCACTTTCAACTCCGCCTTGATGTCTGCACGTTGATTCCACGGTGTGTATTGCGCCTTATCATCCACCACCGCCTTCACTTCCTTGGCTAGCTTGATCAGCTTGTCCTCGGGCTTCTCGGCTGCCTTTTTTGCGGCGGTTTTTTTCTTGGCCATGAGTGGAAGTGGGAACGGAATTGAAATTGTCGCAGGCCTTATTGCCAATGATCTCGAAAGAACAATCCGGGAAACTGTTCTTCAGGTGTCAAAATGGGCAATATCGAAAGATATAGAAGAATGTCAGGAAATCGGCTGGAGTTTCAAGAACGGAAAACAAATATTTCTTACCCCAGGAGAAGTTTCCCACGAAACGGTACACGAAAAAGCACCTGCTAGCTTGTATTAAAGCTGCCCCTCTTCGACAAACTTCAGTCGGGATGCCCTTGCCTATCGCCCCCACCCCCGCTATCCCGCCCCCTCTTTTGGGTGGCGTTCCCTACTCAAATCAGGTAAGCCTGTTTTTCGAATTCCGAATCGAAACACCTCAAACCCATCCTCAGAATATGAATCACCTCCCAAACAAAAGGAACGCTCCACCAAATCCAACAGGCAGGATTGCAGTGCTCCTTTTCGCTCTCCTGTTTTCCGTGAATTTGAGCCTTGTCTCAGCACTGCCTTACGCGGGATCGACGCCGGGGAACAAGCTGGTGGCATCCGACACGGCTGACGGGGACGAACTCGGCTACTCGCTGTCCGTTTCCGGAGATTACCTTCTTGTGGGAGCTCCTGAAGAAGATGGCGCGGCTGGAGACAACCGCGGGGCCGCCTATCTTTACGATATTCATTCCGGAGCTGAAATTGTGAAGCTGATGGCATCGGACGCGGTGGATCTGGACCGGTTTGGGCTCTCGGTCGCGATCTCCGGAAAGTATTGTGTGGTCGGCGCACCGGACAACGACGCCAGCGGGACCGATGACGCCGGAGCGGTTTATGTTTTCGACCTCAACACGGGACAGGAAATCCACAAACTGATGGCCTCCGATGAAGAGGACAACGACGAGTTCGGCTATTCCGTCGACGTCTTCGGCAACTACGCGATTGTCGGATCGTGGAGGGAAGATGGCGCCAGTGCTTCGGTCGATGCCAATCGGGGAGCTGCCTATATCTTCGATCTCACCACAGGATTGGAGCTCACCAAACTCACCGCGGATGATTCGCAGGACGATGACCGTCTTGGTGTTTCCGTCGCGATATGGGGAGACTACGCTCTTGCCGGGGCCTATCGCGAAGATGGAACAGGAGATCGTCAGGGCGCTGCTTATCTTTTTGATATTTCCACGGGAACACAAATTGCCAAGCTCAGGGCATCCGCTGTCTCTTATACACATCTCCGAGCCCACGAGACCGAGGCTGATCT
>CAJXQE010000107.1 GCA_913058215.1 uncultured Verrucomicrobiales bacterium | reverse complement strand
CGAGATCAGCCTCGGTCTCGTGGGCTCGGAGATGTGTATAAGAGACAGCCCCTAATCCTATCGCGAGAATTAGAATTATGTCCCCGAGAATTAGAATTCTCGGCGTGCTCAACGGTGGTAGTGCGGCTCGGCCAAATCCGATGATCCTGCGCCACGGTCCGGGAACATTGCTGACCATACCAAACCTGTCAGTCGGTCAGTTTCTCTCTTTAGAATGGAGACGCCGTTCTGTTACCTCCCAGAGGCCATGATTTCCTGAGAATGCGGTCCGTCTCTGTTCCTTTCAGTAATGGATTTGATGACGTCTTAATTCCAATCATCAAGAGCGAATAGCGGTAACGATCCTCATTGGTCAACCCATTGAACTTGTTGAAACGCTGGTATCCGGTAAATCGGTTCACAAGGTTTCCCGATAAATCCAAAATCTCTCCTGCGACAAAATCCGTTGAGAAATGATGATCCGTGAAGTGTATTTCAAAGGTGGCGGCGGTATCCAGATTGTGAACCTGCCACCTCCCGCGAAAAGAGTATTCGCTCCTCGATTCTGCGTAATTCTTGATTCGCTTTTTGGCGATTCGAGCTTGTTTCCTGTATTTCTTCCGGCAGAGGGTCCTCGTGGTTTTTCGCGCCTTTTTTGACAACCAGCTGTAGAGCGCCTTCTGCACTCTGATGGAGCCGACGCCTGAGCGATTTTTGTTCAGCTTATTGTCCAGCTGCCGCTTTTTCAGTTTTACTTCGACAGCGTTGTATTTGGCCTCGGAGGCAAGCGGAAAGATAAGAAAATAGGCGAAGAGAAATATGCCCAAGGCATTCACAGGGACGACCTTATGCAAACTATTCATTCATTTGCGTATAACAAATTAAGGGTTCAAGGTCAAGACGGGAATTCCCGAATCGAATGCATGGAAATTCAAGGCTCCGCAGGGGCAAGGCCGCGCCAGGTCTTCCGACGCTCATCAACTCCGTCCTCAATCTGTTTCCCAAAAGCCCTCACCGACTTTTCCAGCTCGCTCGCCTCTTCCAGACGGTTAGCTATGGTACCAAGCGACATTTCTTGGTTTTAGTGTCAACAGGGCTATCTGTGAAGAATGCCGAGAGCACCACGAATTGAATTCGAAGGGGCTGTTGCAAAAGGGGGCAGCTGACATTCGTCAATTATTGATACACCGGGGTTAAAATGCAATTCTCCCTTCGGGCCTCGTGCTCCGCGTGATTGGTTTCCCCGGGGTCAGACATTCCACTTTGGTTTTTCTGGCAGCGCTTGATCGCAAATGGCTGGTTCACCATAAGGATGTCGACTTCCTGGAAATAGAACTAAGTGGTTTGTTCTCGGCAGATTGACTCGGAATAAGATTGACGGAAACCGTCGTTCTCTGTTTTAATCCGACGGTCCTTCCATCCTTTAGTTTTCCGATTTCATTCCGCGCCTCTATGGATATTCGTGCATCACGCCGTTTTTCTTTTTTGTTTGTTTCCTTCCTCAGTCTTTCAGTTCTCCTGACTGGAAATCTTGCAGCGGAAGTTGATGAGAACAACAATGGTATCGACGACGTATGGGAAGTGTTTTATTCGGCGATAGGAATTGCGCCCAATGGCGACCCTGATCGCGATACGAAGACCAATCTCGATGAGTCGCGGGCGGGAACCGATCCTTTTCTTGCGGACGATTTTTTGCGGATCAGCAAGTTCGTAAAGGACGGGAGCAATGCCACGGTCACTTTCAAAACTCAGTTGGGTAAAGTCTATAAAGTTTATCAGACTCCGAACTTAACGCAGCCGCTTTGGACTCAGGTCGGATCGGATGTTGCCGGCACGGGTGGTGTTATCAATTTTCCGGTCTCGGGACTTACCGGA
Source organism: uncultured Verrucomicrobiales bacterium (assembly GCA_913058215.1). Classification (GTDB taxonomy): domain Bacteria; phylum Verrucomicrobiota; class Verrucomicrobiia; order Verrucomicrobiales; family DEV007; genus Arctic95D-9. Next base: position 19,265 of record CAJXQE010000107.1, on the reverse strand, counting down.
AGCACCGGGTATTTTCGAATCTCGGTGGATGATGTCGACACGGATAGTGATGGCCTTTCTGACTGGGCTGAGAATTTGCTCGACGGATTTGACCCCGGTTCCGATTTCAGCACGGATCCGGAAGTGAGCGATCGGGATGCCTTTATTGTTTTGTTTGCTGCTGCGGGTGGTCCTTCGATCATTGATCTGACAGTGGTTCAGGGCGAGGCCTTTGAGGTTTTTGGCGACAGTGGTCCTGCTCAAGAGGGGCTTCTCCGGATTTCCCGGGCTTCGGGAATTTCTCCTCTTACGGTTTTCTTCACGAAAAGCGGTTCGGCTGGTGCGGCAGATTTTTCTCTTAAGGATGCGGGCGGCGCGGATGTCGGAGATTTTGTTCAACTGGGATTCGGGAAGTCGCAGTTGGATCTTCGCATTGTTCCTGTAGTCGACACGATCGCGGATTATCCTCGCGATGTTTCGCTCACTCTGGACGTGCATCCCGATTACGACACGGGAGCATCAACTAGCGGAAAGGTGGATATCTTCGATGCGAATGATATTCCGGAGAATGTTCAACTTTTTTACGGTCAGATCACTCCTGAGCGAAATGCGGCGACGACCAGTAGCGGCTACGCAACGCTTCGATTGAACGGAAAGCGCACCCGGGGGATTGTTGATTTCCGTTTTAGTGGGCTTTCGGCGAATCAGACAGCTTCCCACATTCACCAATCGAATGATGACGGTGGAGGGAATATCATCAATGGACCGATCGTGGAAAGTCTGCCCATAGGGGTGATTGACGATTACATCTGGGACATTTCTGCTACGGGTCCTTTTACGGGGCAGGACTTGATCGATTCGCTCTACGGGCAGAACGGAAACCTTCCGCTCTATACCAATGCGCATACCGCCAACTATCCCGGTGGGGAAATCTGGGCGTTCTTTACTGCCTATGAGGGTGGTGATTTCACTCCACCTGAAGATCCGCCTCCTCTTAATGATGAGACGGGTGACCCTTTAAAAAAGGACATCGCCAGATTCCTGACCCAGGCGACTTTTGGACCACGTAAGGCGGACATCGATGCACTCTATGATTCGGTGGTGAATGATCACGGCGGGGATCGGATTGCGGCCTACGATGAGTGGCTCGATGCCCAGCTCGTGCAAGGGCGAACGAAGTTGTATGACCTGACATTTGCCATGGATCAGGAGGAGTGGGCCATGAACGGTAATCTTCCGATCAACAATACCAATCCGCAACCCTTCCACAACAATCGCCGGGCTGCCTGGTGGTCGATGGCGGTTGCCGGAAAAGATCAGTTGAGGCAGCGGGTCGCTCAAGCCCTGAGCGAGATCTGTGTGATTTCCGATGACCATGCCACTGTCCGCAGCCGACATTACGGAGCCGCAAAGTTTTATGATCAGTTGGCTGCAAATACAAACGACACCTACCTTGATGTTTTGCTGGATGTGAGTCGCAGCCCGATGATGGGGAAATATTTGAGCCATCTCCAGAATCGGAAAGCGGTGTTCAGTGGCAACGAGCAGATCACCAGTCCTGATGAAAACTATGCCCGGGAGATCATGCAACTTTTCTCGATCGGTCTGGTGCAACTGAATCCGGATGGAAGCCTGAAGCTTGATGACAACGGGGAGCCGGTTCCCACCTACGGGAACGATGATATCACCGAACTCGCCCGCGTTTTCACCGGCTGGAGCTTCTCTAAGAGCGTTGGAAGTAAAGCCAGTGGTTACCCCGTCCAGAACAATAATTCCTTCACTCACTATGGAGGGCCGAACTACTTTTCTGCTTCATGGGAGAACCCGATGAAGAACTTTGCTTCCGAGCACGACAACGGAGCGAAGACGCTATTGGGTGAGCCGATTGCAGCAGGTCTGAACGGTGAACAGGATTTGCAGGCCGCCGTGAGTATCCTTTACAATCACGACAATATTGCTCCATTCATTTGTCGCCGTCTCATTCAGAGAATGGTGACGAGTAATCCGAGTTCGGCTTATATCTACCGGGTTTCGCAGGCTTTCGAAAATGCCGGCACCCGCGGTGATTTGAAAGCGGTGGTGAAGGCGATCCTTCTCGACTACGAGGCGCGGGAGCTTTCCCTGACGAATGACATCGGGTATGGAAAGCAGAAGGAGCCGCTGCTTCGCTACATTCAGATGCTTCGGGCCGGAGAGGGGAAATCACAGCTTCTTCTTTCGGATCTAACCGCCCATGGATTTCTTGCTGCACAAGTTTCGCGTTTTGAATCCGGTGCGACCCAGTATCGATATTACGACACCACGGCTTTGTTGGGGCAGTCGCCAATGTCTGCGCCGAGTGTTTTTAACTGGTTTTTACCTGACTACGTTCTGGGTGGTCCCCTTGCAGAGAACGGACTGTTTGTTCCCGAGTTTACGATTACTTCCGAGTCGCAGGTCGTGCAGGCGATTAACATCAATCACAGCACGATCATGGCAGGGACCGGGATGTATGGAAGGCCCCGCTATGGAGAGACAAACAGTAATCCTGAGCACCGGATCCTTCTTGATTTTGCTGGTATCTCTACCCGGCTCGGGCAGTTGAGAGATGCGTCGAGCGGAGCGGATGACGATGCAAAAGAGTTGGATGCGATTACGCAAATTCTGGACGAATACGATCTGGTGCTTTGTTCAGGATCCATGAAAGAGCGGTACGAAAATGCAGCGGAACCGAACCCGCGCTCTTCCATCATTGAAGAAATGAGCCTCCTCTGGTATTCGACCGACGATGCTACCAGCTCGAATGATCGACTGCAGATCTGCCGGGATATGATTTACCTGATCGCTGCTTCACCGGATTTCCTGATACAGCGATAATTTTGTTTTCCCAATCTATATGAGACAACGCGATAAAGACCATCTCGACCGCCGGAATTTTCTCCGACAGTCGGCCTGCGCCAGCCTCGGATTGAGCGGTCTGGTTCACGGCATCTCGAATCTCCGCCTGATGACAGCGGCGATGGCTCAGGGAGGTAACCAGAGCGGCTACAAAGCAATTGTGAATCTTTTTCAGTTCGGCGGAAATGACAGTAACAACCTGTTGATTCCATCAAACGGGCAGTTGCGGACGGACTACGATGCGAAGCGGGGGGTATTGGGTATTCCAGTGGCGAACCTTGAAACCTTGAACCCTTTAAATGATGCACGTGGATTCGGGCTTCATCCTGAATGTGCGGGGATCGCCAACCTTTTCAATAGTGGCAAGCTCGCTTTCATCTCCAATGTCGGGACCCTCTCTTATCCGGTGCCGACGCGAAATGATTATCTCAACAATACAGTGCCACTTCCGCCGCAGCTTTTTTCCCACTCGGATCAACAGACTCAGTGGCAGAGTTCGGTTCCTGACAAAGCTTTCACAACCGGTTGGGGTGGGCGGCTCGCTGATCTACTTAATTCTTCCTACAACGGCAGTGGCAATGTTTCGATGTCGATTTCCTTGAGCGGCATCAACAGCTTTCAAACCGGAACCGGTGGCGGTGTGGTACAGTATGCAGTGACGTCCGCCGGCGCCAAAAGTCTTTCCGGGTACGGGACCAACTATTCCGCTGCTAAGAATGAGGATGGCACCTACAAGACCAACTATTCGGGGCGTCGCTTGAAGGCTTTCGACGACGTGATGAATTACACTCACAACAATCTCCTCGAAAATGCCTACAATGAGGTGATGCGTCGTTCACGTGAAGCGGAAGAAATCATTGGGGGAGCTGTAATTGCTGCCGATGGCGGGAGCGTTGACCTGGATGCCATTTTCGAAGATGCCGATAATAGACTTGGCGATCAGTTGAAAATGATTGCCAAGCTCATTGCGGGTCGGAGTGAGTTGGGAAATGATCGACAGGTATTTTTCTGTTCACAGGGAGGTTACGACACTCACCAGGATCAAGTGGGATCGCATTCCGATCTGATGAACGAGTTCAGCACCGCTTTGTCTGCGTTCCAAACGGCGATGGATGCTCTGGGAGTCGCAGACGATGTTCTGACCTTTTCGTCATCTGATTTTACTCGAACATTTACACCCAACGGGACTAATGTGAATACCGCCGGTTCTGACCACGGCTGGGGAGGGCACATGCTGGCGATGGGTGGCCCCGTGAACGGGCAAAAAATTTACGGGACTTTTCCAGATCTGAAAGTAAACGCCGGAGTGGATACGAACGGGAACCGCGGGCGTTGGATTCCATCCACGGCTGTTGACCAATACTACTCTGTGATTGCGAAATGGTTTGGCGTCGACAGCAATTCGATGGAAGCCATTTTCCCGAATCTCGGGCGTTTTGATGATCCTTTCGGGGGCAGCGCGAATCTCGATTTTGTAAATTTTACCTGAGCTGAAACTTTGAAGAAACTCTTTTCCAGAAAATGGGCTCTGCTTCCCGCCGTCGTTCTGTCGGTGGTCGGAGTGCTCTATTTCTGTGGGGTGTTTGATTCAAAAAAGGTGATCTCGAGTTCATCCGGTTCGGCTGCGAATATCGTCGAGCAGGGGAGAGAAAAGGAACCCGTGAGGGAAGTGATCGTATTGTCGATCGCAGAAGGGCTCACCGAGAATCTTCATTCAGAAGAGGCTGATGGTCAGGCAGACCTCGAGCTTCTTCAGCACCTGCTCTATTCCTATCGACAAACAATGGGAAGCAATCCCGGTGGTGGTGAGAATATGCTGATTGTCGAAGACCTGCGCGGCGCGAATTCCCGCAAGATGAGCTTTCTTCCAGAGTCTGTTCCTTTTCTCAATGAGAACGGAGAGCTGGTCGACCGTTGGGGAACACCTTATCATTTTCACCCGCTCTCCGGTGAAGAGATGGAGATTGTATCAGCAGGGCCGGATACAGAACTGTGGACGGACGACGATTTGAAACTTTGATTGATGAAACGATTCTCGAACATTTTCAGCCTGAAGTGGATTCCCATTGGAATGGTGTCCTTGTTGATTTGTCAGGTGCAAGCCGACCCGGCAGTATCTGATGTCGCCGGGTTTGTTGAAAAAGATTGTCCGGCCGATGCGGATACTTTGATCTCTGTTCCTTTTGACAGGGAACAAATTTTTGTCGGAGAGTTGTCCGTGATCGGCGACCCGGATGAAGACGGTAATCGTCAGGTCTCGGTTCAGGGGCTGGATGGTTTGGGGATTGATGCGCTGGCGAATGATGGTGTCGTTCGTTTGTTGGAAGGTGCGGAATCCGGAAAGAGCATTTCAGTGTCGGCAAACACAGCGACGGAGTTGACTGTCAATTTCGGGTCGACTTCGCCGTCTCCCGGAACTCTTGTGAGTGTTGCCCGTGGCTGGACTCTGGACACTCTGTTTCCTCCTGCAACGCAGACTACCTTTGCAGAGTCGACAGGAAGATTTTTGAACGGCCGAAGTTCAGAACTTCATATGGTTCAGGGAAGCTCCTCGTCCGGTGACGTTGCAGCGGAACGGGTCTTTTTTGTAGAGAGCGGCGAGTGGGTGGAAAGCACCAATGGATTTGCGAGCGCAGGCGATTCCCCGGTTCCGGTTGGAAGTGTTCTTGTAGTGAGGCATCGAAACGCAGCGACTGCTTCAACACTTGAACTCTCGGGGACAGCACTCCATGGAAGTTTCAGTTCCGAACTGGTCGTTCCGGCAGGGGGCAATGTTGCCCACGCGATTGGTCTCGCCAGTCCTGGAAAAGTGAGCTTGAGTGCACTGGCGTTCCCTGCACAGGTTTTCGCCCCGAGTTCGGGTTTAGTTGAATCAAAACGACGCGACATTCTTGAGATTTATGAGGGAACAACAACTCTCAACCCTCAGCCATCTGCCTCGTATTTTCGCTTCCAGGGTAACTGGAGGAAAGTGGAAGCCGGAAACCCGCTGAGTAACAACGAACTGATTCCGGCCGCGTCTGGAATTGTCATCCGGACAGCCGGATCTAACCAGGCTCGAACGATTCGCTGGATTCAGCCCTGATCTATTTTAATGCAAATGATTGCCAGATTCTTCAAAACGTTACCCTTAGTTGCCGTGCTGGGATGCATGTCGGTTCAGGCGGATGTCAGTATTGAGCTGGAGCTTGGTCCGCTTGCCGGGAGCTCCACCGCGCTTGGTGTTCTCGTTGCAGATACCGATGGTGATGGCTTCGCCCCGTTTGGTCCCTGGATGATTGGAACAACTCTGATTCCCGGTGAGGGATTCGGTGGCGACGACGATGTAATCGTCGCAGTTTTCGGAACTGCGGATTCCGCGCCGTGGCCTTCGGATACCGGGTTTTCCAAACTGATTTCCGGGATTGATTACGGAGAATTGGGAGTGAGTGAGGGCGATGATTTGAAGTTGTTCTGGCTGCCGGGATTGGATGATACGACCACTTCGATTTCTGCCGGAATTGATATTTCTGCGTTTCGTTCTGGAACTCCCGGAGTTGGTGCGAGTGGTTCTTTTATCGCTCCGGCCGATGGGGATTCCGTGTCCGTTTCTGCTTTAAGCAGTGCTTTGGGCGGGACCTTTGATTCGGGGAATGCTGAATCCGGTATTGCGGGGCCGGCACCAATCGATTTTTCTGAAAGCCTGCCGGTAAACGGGGGAATCCCGGCCGGTGAAGTTGTGTTTTTGAAGTTGGAGATCAGTCGTAATCAACATGCTGATTTCGAGGAGAACCATACCGGTGACATTGGAGTCCGTCTCCTGGACTCGAAGGGGGGCGAAATTGCGGTCGACCTCAGTGACGGCGTCCTACAGGCCGGCACTTATTACATTGAGCTTACCGAAAACAGCGGAACAGGTCCCGGTGGCTACGATCTCGCCGTTAATCTTGAAGGGTATCTCCCTGACTTCTGGTCAAAATATGGACGTCAGCGGAAAGGTAACAATATCTATAGCGCTGCGCCGCGTGCCAATCAGACGATCAAGATTTTTATCCGTTCCCGTTCGAGTTTGCGGATTAAGTGGTATGTCGAGAATGATGCCAGTGTCCCCGATGATATCGGAATGAGATTTTCAGGTCGGAAGAGTCGGGACTACCGGCTGAAGGTAACCCAATCAGGGCGTGGAAATGTCACCGGGGAAATTCATAGTGGTTCGTATCAGACCGGTGAATTGGCGAGTAACGGTCGCTCGGTTTTTACCGCTCTGATCAAACCGGGTTCCCGTGCCGTGGCAAAAAGGAAATCCTATAAGTGCAGACCGCTAATCACTTCGTTATCCGATCCGTTTGCCCGTGATATGGGGCAAATCGAAATTAAGGTCCGTCGCTAGGAATATTCAGCGCCGACTTATCACGTCGAACCGGACCTGGTCCCGGCGCAGAGAGTCGATCGTTGAAAGTCCCCGCAGCCGAATGATTTGTTTTTTCCGGCGGGAAGTCCTTTTCAATTTAGAAGTCGGCCGGACGGTGATCCTATAGCTTTCCTGATCATCGGCGATCATTTCGGCACTGTGATATCTGGCCGATGAGACAGCGCCGGTAATGTTGCCTCCCGTCGGAGCGATTCTCCGGTAATCGATTTTGAAGAAGCGATTCTTACGGGTTCCTGTAAGCCGGATTCGTTCAATGAGCCCTCCGTCGTTCTGAAGCGCAGAGTATGCTTTGATAGAGAGTCTCCGGGACTTCTGAGCACGAACCGTCTGTCCGGAGGTCGTGTAGTAAATTCCATCGCCACTGAGTCGGGAAGAAGTTTTTCCTATCAGCAAATCTGGTTGCGGAGGTTCGACCAAACGTGCGCCCATTGCGGATGCAGAAGGTACACTGTTTCCAAACTCATTGACGGCAACCACCCAGTAGAAATAATCGATATTCGGTTCGGCAGTGGTGTCGGCGTATGCGTTGGCAGCGGGAGAGCTTAAAAGAGAGGCGGAGCTAAATACGTCGATGGTGTTTCGATAGACTCGGTAGGAGTCGGCATCCGGATTGTCAGTCCAGCTGATTTCCACATGGGTCCCGATCGTTCGTATGGTGCCTGAAAGTCCCGTTGGCGGAGCAGGAAGCGAATCCCTGCAAAGCCAGTTGAACAGATTGATCGCATACTGACGATTATCAAAACGTGTAATGTCAGAGCCGACTCCGCCCTGATTGAAAAATGTATTTCGATCAAAATGACCGGCAACCCGACCTGAACCGACATATGCTGTCAGTAGCGCTCCATCATTTGCGTTCGCAGATGTGCCTGATCCCTGATTTTGGTTCCCGAATGGAGCAAGGTTTCTTCGGACGGATCCTTCAGCGCCGGCCAGAACTGTTGCGGTCACATCGCCGGGAAGTGATCCGAGCGAAACGGGGGAGACCCCTTCGCCGTGAAACTCATCGACTCCCTCAAAGATCGAATGATTCGGGGAAAGGAAATCTCCATTGGCCCGGGTAATCGCATAGGTGCCTAGATCCTGATTCATGACGAGGCCGAAGCGATCGAGAAATTGCTGGTCTGAATTCGGAGCGTCAGCCCAGTCACCTCCAAAATTCGCGTCCGAAATAAACAGAGCGGACCCCCCATTTCTGACCCAGTCGTCGATGGCATCGATTGCTGCCGTGTCGTAAACCGCATTGTTTGAGCCAAAGACGATGGCGGCATATTGAGCAAGGTTGAGGTTTTCCAGGTCAAGATGAATTCCGTCAGCCGGGCCACTTGAAGTCTCGCTCCCTTCAGTGATTTGCTCGACCAGATAGCCTTCCCCGCGAAGTGTAGCAGCGAGTTCTCCCCAGCCGTGATTTCCGCTTCCGGTGGTGGTGTTGTTGATGTCAGCAAGATGCTCAGTTCGCTCCGTGTCATTGGTGCCTTCGAGAAACCCACCGCTGCGGTCGCCTCCCCGGATGAAGAGGACTTTCTTTTCCGACTCAATCCACTCAGCGAGAAGGTCAAGCGCTTCCTGATTCTTCACGCCTGTTGAAATTGGAGGCATAGGAGTAAGTCCGCTTCCGCTGCCAACCGCATCGATTCGTTGAACGAGCATGGAATGGGTCACAGACCCGGGAACCGCTACCCGGTTAAAGGGATCACCGTTGTTGTTGACCAATGCTCCGTCGAGAATCTTCGAGGCTTCGAGAGAAATTTCAGGGCGCGCGTCCCAGCTTCCGAGGGCGACTCCGCCGGGTTGGTGGCACTGGGCGCAATTGACTGCGAGATAAGAGCGGGCGCGGCTTTCGAGAGTGGCCGAATCATCATCAGCGGCGAAGAATTCAGGAAGGGTGGCAGGGGCAGGTGGGGTGTTGTCGAAGTAACCGGCGTTTTCCAGCGCGGTGATTTGATTTTCTGTCGAAGCTCCATGAGTGAAGTCACTGTTCAACTGGCGTGTGCTGAAGCTGAGCGAAAATCCAGCGGTTTCGTTGTGACACGTGCGGCAGTCGGCGCGCGAGGGGAATTCCCAGGTTTGGGTAATTTGAGATCCTCCCTGTGTGACCATGAAATCTTCAGTCGTTCCGTTTTCTGCAACCAGGTCGGCATCGGTCTGCGCAGCATTCCATTTGTAGGTGATGCCATAAACGTCGTCCGTGGTTTTAACGAGAAAACGGGTTTCAACCCGGCGAATGTTCGTGCCGGGGTTGTCGGGATCCAAGTCGAGATCGAAATGTTTGATCCAGACTTGCCCTTCCGGAAATGTCCATGAGTCGTTCTCCGCCCAGGTCATGTCATCGTTAACGTCCGGGATGGAGAACCATCTGCTCTTCCCGGACCGATCACTCCAGAAGGGGACATTGACATCATAGGGCACGATTCCCGGGTTGGGAGTTAGGCTGGAAAGATTCGAGAAGGCTCCGGTTTGAGAAAGCAGGGCGGGCGGTTGAGTCCCCGTTTGCTCTGTCCGGACAATCTTCCGAATCGTGTCGTCCTGGCTCCGATTGCTGTTGTCGTCTGCCAGTAAAATTTCGCCGCTCAAAGGATTGATCCCGAACCCGGCGATTTGCGAATCAGTTGCAATCTGTGTGACGCTCTGGCCCGCGACTCCCGGCTTGTCCATGGCCCATATTCTTCCTGAAACATAGTCGGCAAAAAGATAGTCACCGCTGAGTTCAGGATACTTCGCGCCTCGATAGACGAGACCTCCGGTTACGGATCGGCCCAGACTTCTTTCGTAGTGATGAATAGGATCAATTGCCTGAAATGCGGCGGGCGGTGTGCTTCCACCCGGACCATTGTTGAAAGCATCAAATCCCTCACGATAGCTCCATCCATAGTTTGGGATTCCACCGTTGGTTGCAAAAACAGTGGAGCTGAGGATGTCGATCTCCTCACGCGCTCCCTGACCGACATCGGCGACAAAGAGACGACCGGTGGGACGGTCAAAGCTCATCCGAAAAGGGTTTCGCATCCCGATTGCCCAGATTTCTGTTCGGATACTGTTAGGGCTTACGGCAGAGCCATTAAATGTCGTGGCTCCGATAAATGGATTGTCTATCGGAATTCGATAGCTTCCCGCATGAACCGCAGCGTGAGAATTCGGAAGAAGGTTTTCAAGTTTGGAATCAACATCGATTCGAAAAATGGCGGCAAAGAAATCTTTGTCGATGTGCTGTCCGTTGTCGTAAGTATCATTGGCTCCACCCTCATCACCGACCGACAAGTAGAGGTATCCATCGTCGCCGAAGTGGAGGTCGCCACCGTTATGGTTTGACGCCTGATCCTGCTGGGTGATTAAGGGAACTTCGGAATTACTGTCGGCAAGATTGGGATTCCCGGAGGAAACGGAAAACCGGGAAAGCCGCCAGTACCTGGTTCCGTTGTCTGTCCGGAGATAGTAAACAAAGAAGTGGCCGTAGCCTGGCTCACCTGCAGCATTGTAGTTCGGATGAAAAGCCAGGCCGAGAAGGCCTTCTTCGTTGCCGGATGATCGGACCCGGCTCTGTATATCCAGAAAAATAGATTTCGAAGGAACTGTCAGATCGGGAATGATGGCGATTCGTCCGGTTTGCTCGACGATAAACAAGCGGTCGGTCTCTCCCGGAGGGCTGACGATGGCAACTGGATCAAGAAAGCTCAGGCCGGGGAATGCATCCTGGGTGGTATAGGTGCCCGAAGGCAGGTCAGCGGGAAGGTTTAGCGTAGAGTTTGCCACGCGAGTGAGTTGTCCGTGCGAAATTTGCAGGGAGACGAGAACAAAGCAGATAATGGATACGGTAGGCCGCATTAAGTTGAAGAATTCGGAATGTTTACAGAATACTCTGTTGAGGATGAGGTTTACAAGTGGATTCACCTTCGCGGGAATGTGTTATTTTGGCCTGTTTATTTGCTAAGATTCAGAGATACGGGCCATATTTTAGTGATTGAATGAATAGACCTGATCAAACCACCCGGGTGCAGCAACTTTTTGTGCAGCACATTTCCAGCGTGAAATATTTTGTTCTTTCGCTTCTTCCGCATCCGGGAGAAGCGGAAGATATTGTACAGGAAGTTTTTCTGACAGTCACTGCAAAGGCGAATGACTTTGAAGAGGGAACCAATTTTAAAGCGTGGGTGATCACGATTGCCCGCTTCAAAGTACTGGAGCATTTTCGGCGGGAGAAACGAACCCGGAATCGTCTTTCCGACGAACTGATCGAACTTCTGGCATCAGAGGCGGATGAGCCGGATGTAGAGCGCGATTCAGAACTAATGGGGGCTCTATCAAAGTGTATTGAGAAACTTGCACCGAAGCCTCGCCGAATGATTGAGCTTCAGTATCGGGAAAAGATGAAGCCGGGAGCGATTGCGGACCATCTTGGCTGGGAGTCGAATGCGGTTTATGTCGCTCTCTCGAGGGCAAGAGCCGACCTGCGAAAATGTATCGAAAGAAAGGTGGGTGCGGTATGAGCAGTGATCAGACAGATCGACTACTGGATGCCTATTTTGACGGGGGGCTGGAGGATAATGAATATCCAGAGTTGAATGACTTGCTCCTGAATTCCCCCTCATTGCGGCAGGAGTTCAGGTCGAGAGTTAAAGTCCACGGCGCATTGACTGATCGCTTTTCAGAAACGACGACGGAAGATTTTGAACCAGTATTAAAGTTTCGACAAAATCGCTTCGGGACGAGTTCTGTCCTTGTGGGCGTCGCTGCGATGCTCCTTTTTCTTTTTGCGATCGGTCTGATTTATGTTGAGAAGAACGCCCTGGATACAGTCGTCGCGAGAGTGATCGGAACCAGTTCGATTGACGATCATTTCGAAAGAGGAGAATCCCTGTCGAAAGGGGAATTTGAGCTTCACTCGGGAATGCTTGAGTTGGCTTTCGCACGTGGGGTTCGTGTCGCTATAGAAGCTCCGGCCAGATTTGAGATCCTTTCTCCGGTATCGATGAGCCTGCAAGAAGGGCTGATTTCGGTGGACGCTGGTAAAAGAGGAAAGGGTTTTACCGTTATCACTCCAGTCGGGGACGTGGTCGATCATGGAACCAGATTCGGAGTTCGCATCGGGGATGATGGAAAGAGCGCGGAGGCTCACGTTTTCGAAGGTGCTGTTGACGTGGTTCGTTCCGGTGAAAACGTTCGTCTGGTCACGGACGAAGCTTTCAGTCTCAAGGCCGGTATATCCTTGTCGAGTGATCCCTCAGCCTTTCCGATGCCGGGACAGACCTTGAATGCAGGATTTGTGAATGGAGGTTTCGAGGGAGAGGAAATCTATCTTGAGGGAATGCCGGAAGAACCCGGCAATTGGGGGGGCGATCGTAGAGAATTGGTAGGTTCTGCAGGTGGCGATACCCTTCGACCTCATTCGGGCGGGCAGATGCTGAAATTCCTCAGCACAAGATCAACACTTCAAGCCGCCAAGTTACCGCAGCACGCTTCGGAATTGTGGCAGATTGTGGACCTCAGTGAATTTACTGACCGGGTAAATGGCGGAGAAGTAAGCGCGAAGATGGAAGCGCAGTTCAATCGGCTTTCCGGCGTAGCTAACTCGGCCTTCGAGATCCAGCTATTTGCTTTCCGGGGCCAGATGTCTCTCGCTGAAGATTACTGGGATCGTAAGAATGAACCTTCTTCTGAGAAGCTTGCTTCGGCTGGAGCATCGGTTTTGATTGATGGAATCCCCGGCACCTGGGAACCCCTCGAGGTGTCGATGGCTATTCCGCCGGGAACAGACTTTCTTCTCGTGAACCTGCTTGCCTTCGAGAATGAAACAGAAGTGGAGGAAAACGAGTTTATGGGTCACTTCGCAGATTCGGTTCAATTGACGCTGACGGCAAAGGCCCGTGAATCGATTCCTTCCGCCAGGTGGAATGGAGAAGGGGACTGGAAGAAGTCAGCGAACTGGCACGGAGGCGATGTGCCCGATCCGTCTTTCGATCGCGTCGATATTTCGGGGGAAGGTGAGTCGCTCGTATCCAGACGGGTAATCGTGAAGCAATCACTCGTCCTGGCAGGTCACAACGGCGCAAAAGGCAGGCTTAGAATTTCATCAAATGGCGAATTAATTAAATCCGGTTTTGGAGAGCTGCTGGTCGGCTTTAATCCGGGGGCGATTGCTGAACTCATAGTGGAGGGAAAACTGCAAACGCAGACTCCATCCTTTATTGGTCGAAATAACCATTCCTCATTGGTCGACATAGATGGTGGTCAGTGGGATGCCGGTGAAAGCTTGATCCGGATGGCACAGTATGGAGAGCGGGGAGAGGATACCAAGTCCCGGCTGCTGATCCGAAACGGTGGTGCCGTGTCAGCGGGAGCTTTGGAGATGATTCACGATCATTCCGTCGTGCGGGTGGAAAGCGGAGAGCTGAGAGTGGGGACTTTACGCATTGGAGGGGAAGATGGAACGGCGTCTATTACTTTGAAAGACGGTTTCATTGAAGCGGATAGGCTGAGCTTTGGTCCGGGAGAAGCACACTTCAATTTTGAGAGAGGTATCGATGGCGAGTTCAGGATCGCCGGGGAGTGGTCGGTCGGTGCTCTGTGGGATTTAGAAGGCGCAGACTGGCGAGTTGATGGGAAAAAATCTGAGCCTTCAGATTTTGTGATATCCGTAGAGGCTGTCGAAGGTGAAGTAATGACAAGGATGCGACTGAAAAACACCCCTGAAAATTGAGGCAGAATTTCGCCCACCTCTCTGTCGGATTGTGATAGGTTCGGCCCTATGAGATCGATAATTCCTTTTCTATTGCTGCCCCTCGCTTGCTTGTCCCTACAGGCTCAAGATAAATCCGCCAGTTTCGGCGAGCAAAAAAGCGAGTCGGGAATCCGGCATTCCTTTCTAATTGCCGGGAACCGGACCGTGATCGTTGGCGAGGACAGCACCGTTGAATGGGAGACCAAAGGGAAAGCCCGGGATGGGTTTGTCCTGGAGAATGGAAACGTGCTCGCTTCGATAGGTAATGTCGCGAAAGAGATCGATCGAGAAGGAAAGGTGGTCTGGAGCTACAAGTTGGATCCAGCGAACAAAGAACTGGGAACAGCAGTTCGTCTTGAAGACGGAAATACTCTTGTGGTAGAGCGCGGTCCTAAGCCGCGTTTGCTGGAGCTTACCAGTGAAAATAAAGTAGTCGCTGAGATTCCTCTTCAACCGGATACCGACAATGGCCACATGCAAACACGGATGGCGAGAAAGCTGCCCTCCGGTAATTACCTGGTTCCACACCTGTTGGCTTTTGCAGTGAAAGAGTATCAGCCCGACGGCAAAGTCGTAAAAACTTTTAAAACCGATCTTGAAGAACTGGGTGGGCGGAAACAGGAGAACTGGCCTTTCACCGCGATCCGTCTGGAGAATGGAAATACTCTCGTGAACCTGACTCACGGCAACAAAACCGTGGAATTTGATTCAGAAGGCAAAGTAGTCTGGAAAGTCGATAACAAAGATGTCGACGGACGTTTCGCGGATCCCTGTGGCGGGCAACGCCTCGCAAACGGAAACACCATTATCTGCAGTTACGCCCAAAAGGATCCGAACAAACCCAAGCTGTTTGAAATCACTCCTGACAAGAAAGTAGTCTGGGAGTTCTTCCATCCCAATGTTCGTGCACACGAGGTTCACGTCATCACAACGAACGGGAAAGCGGAAGGCGCTCTCAAATAGACGTTCTTAGTTTTTGTCGTATTTCTGCTTCCTGCCAACGACCGGTCGCTTCGGGGCAGGAGGTGGTTCGACACCGTTTGCCCGCATGACTTTCTCCATGGCTGCAATCGTTGCGGGTGCAGGCTTGAAGTTTCCGGGGCGAAACCCCTGAGCGATCAGAAGTGGGGTATGCCCCCGCTTGTTCTTCAAATTCCAGAATTTGATGTCGGCCCCTTTTTCATGAAGGAACTCCACCATCGCCGGTAGATTTTTGTAAGCAGCACCGTGCATCGCACCCTCTCCGTTTTCATTGAGGTAATTGATTTTTGCTCCGCGCTCGAGTAGCCAGGCGACGGTTTCGATGCACTCTGCTTCGGTTCCGGCTTCTTCGGTTGGTGCCGACGTCCCTAGTCCGGCTGCGGTCATCAGGGGAGTTGTCCCAATTCCGTTTGGAATTGCGATATCGGCTCCCAGTTCGACAAGAAGCTTGAGAAAAGGAAGGTCGCCAGTCTTCGCTGCCAGGAGGGCCGGTGTTGCTCCGCGTGTCCCAAGCCGGTGACCGCCCGCTGTTCCATTGTCGAGTTTCGTATTGGGATCGGCCTTAAAGCGCTCAACGAGGATTCGGGCAAAGTTCAGACTGCTTGTCTTTCCTGATCCTTCGGGTGGTGGCGCTCCGTCATCTCCGTCTCCGCGATTCGGCTTCCTGACCCAGGATAAAACATGAAGAGGAGTATGGCCGGATCGCTGGTCATTGGGATTCGCCCCGGCTTCCAGTAAGACGATCGCCAGATCAAAGTGCCCGTTCTCGACAGCAAATCGAAGTGGGCCACTTCCTTTTGGCGGAGCTTTTCTACCCTGTCGTTCAATCTCAATCACCTTGTTATGGTCGACCCCGTTTTTCATCAACATTTGAACGGCCTCGATATGGCCGTTCCGCGCCGCAAACATGATCGAGGTCATTCCGGATTTCGTTGCCCGATTTGGGTCGGCTCCGGCTTGAATGAGATTGTCGATAACGCTTGCATGACCTTCAGCGGCGGCCCACATCAGAGCGGTCTGTTTTTTGAAATCGGTAGAATCCAGTTTTGCCCCATGCTTTAAGAGCGCATCGATGGGGGCGAGTTTTCCGGTTCGGGCCGCTGTCATCAGGACGGTCTCTCCTCCGGGGAGTGTTGTATTGGCATCTGCACCAGCTTCCAGCAGAGCGGAAACGGCGACAGCATTTCCACTGACGGAGGCCTGAGATAAGGCGGTCGCACCGAATCGATTTTTCAAGGTGACGTCGGCCCCGGCCTTGATGAGTCTTTCGATTGTCGCGAAGTGATTGTGATATGCCGCCCAGTGCAGAGCGCTTGTGCCGTCTTCCTGAACCGCATCAGGATTTGTATTTTCCGATAAGAGACTGGAGACCGCTCCCCATTTTTTCTCTTCAGCGGCATCGGCAAGCTCAAATTGCGCTGAGGAGATCCATGGCAGGGCCAATAGCAAAGTGAGAACAGCTGAGAGACGCAACACCATAGCCAGGAGACTTAGAGATTGATCAGGCCATCGCTGTCTGCGAAGGCATCGAGATCAACTCCGACTTTGTCGAGAAGGGTGAGATGGAGATTTGCCAGCGGCGTCGGTTTGTCGTAACGCAAATGGCGATTCCCTTTGATGCCAGCTTCGGCGCCGCCGGCAAGAAGGATGGGAAGATTGGTGTGATCATGCACATTGGGATTTCCCATTCCTGAGCCATAGAGAATCAGGGAATGATCAAGCAGGGTGCCTTCCCCCTCCGTGCTTGCCGCCAGCTTTTCGAGGTATTCGGCAAAAAGGGAAACATGGAAGGCGTTGATCCTGGACATCTTCTCGATCTTGCCGGGATCGTTCCCGTGATGCGAAAGAGGGTGATGAGGATCGGGAACTCCGATCTCCGGATAGGTCCGGTTGCTGGTTTCACGTGCGAGTTGGAAAGTGGTGACACGAGTGACATCCCCCTGCATCGCCAGCATCTGCAGGTCAAACATCAGTCGGGCGTGGTCGGCGTAAGCAGGAGGAACTCCGACGGGACGCTCCAGATCCGTGACAGGGTTTTCTGACACATTCGACTCGGCCTTTTGAATGCGGCGCTCCACTTCCCGGACCGCGTCAAGGTAGTCATCCACTTTCGCGGAGTCGGCCGGACCGAGTTCGCTTTTGAGTTGCTCGATGTCTTCTTTGATAAAATCGAGAAGGCTGGAGCGCTTTCGCAGCGCAGCCTGCCGTTCAGTGGCACTGCCACCTTCCCCGAACAGTTTTTCAAAAACGAGACGGGGATGAGGCTCCGCCGGAAGAGGGCTTGTCGGTGAAGACCAGGAAAGGTTGTTTTGATAGACACAGGCGTAGCCATTGTCGCATTGCCCGACCGTCTGCATCATATCCATCGACAGTTCGAGTGAGGGGAGTTGAGTCGACTGACCGATGTTCTTCGCTGCAATTTGGTCGACGGTCGTTCCCAGAAAGTAGTCCGTACTTTCGGTATGCCTTGCCTTAGCCGCGCTCAGAAAAGCAGCGTTGGAGGTAGCGTGGGTGCCGGGATAGGCGTTTTTCAATTCGAGATTGGAAAAGGCATTGATCTGATTCTTGACCGGCTCCAGCGATTTCAAAATCGGGGATAATTGATCAAGATTGTTTTCTCCCTCGGGAGTCCAGCGGCTTAGGTCCGCTCCCATGGGGAAAAAGACGAAGCCGAGTCGGCGAACCGGTTTTGCGGCCGTCTTTGATGAAGCGGTTGCCGACGGGATCATCGCGTCCAGCAAGGGGAGGGAAACGCTGGCACCCATGCCGCGCATCAACACACGGCGAGAGATCGATTTTTTGGAAAGAAAATTCATTGTCCGGAACTGGTGAAGTCTACTGCAGAACCAAGCTTGTAGTCAATTGGGGGAATCGCTCATCCGCATGGTGAATGGAATACTTTTCGTGAGCTCGACGATCAAGTCGCTGAGCCGATAGTCATCCGCGGCAGAACTTTTCACTACTTTTCGGATTGCCGGTGCATCGCTGGTTTCCACGCCTCTGCCCAGCGCGTAGACAAGAAGTTTTTCGGTGACCGTCCTCGCAAAGATCTCCGGGCGTCGGAGCAGGGCCTCTTCCAGTTTTTCCACCCCTTCAAATTCACTGCCATCTGAAAAACCACCGCGGGCATCGACTTTTTTGCCATTCTCAAAAATTCGCCAGCGGCCCACAGCATCAAAATTTTCGAGAGAAAACCCGATGGGGTCCATCACCTTGTGGCAGCTGGCACAGGCTGCGTTCTCGCTATGAAGGGCAAGCCTCTCTCTGAATGGCAAGCTCGCGGAAACTGTATTGTCGTCCAGAGCAGGTGTGTCTGGAGGAGGAGGAGGTGGTGGCGTTCCGAGAAGGTTTTTCAGCACCCAATGGCCCCGGATCACGGGTGAGGTTCGTGTCGCATAGGAGGTGACCGTTAAAATGCTGCCATGCCGGAGGATTCCACCCCGATGGCTCTTGTCTGAGAGAGACACTGGACGAAACCGGGTTCCATAGACGTTCGGAATCCCATAGTGTTTCGCGAGTCGTTCGTTGAGATAGGTTTCCCGGCTGCTAAGAAGATCGAGCACACTTCGATTTTCGCGTAGAATGTTTTCGAACAACATCTCCGTTTCCGTTCGAAATGCCTGTCTCAAGTTGTCGTCAAAGTCAGGGAAGAGTCGGCTGTCCGGTGTGATGGAATCGAGATTTCTGAGATATAACCATTGATCAGCAAAATTGCTGACGAGTGATCTTGAACGCGGGTCCGCCAACATTCGCCGGGCCTGGCTTTCGAGCACTTCCGGGCGGTGAAGTATTCCGGATTCGGCGACGCTGAGTAATTCTTCATCCGGGATGCTGCTCCAGAGAAAAAAGGAGAGTCGGGATGCCAGATCGATTTCGCTGATCCTGTAAGGGCTTGTCGGCTCGGCTTCTGCTGGCGGATTCTCTACCCGGAACAGAAAGTCGCGACTCACGAGGATTGCTGCGAGCGCATTTTCGATTCCCTCATCAAAAGTTTTACCCTCATGGAAGAATTCGAGGAGCCGCTCCACTTTCCCTTCAGAGACAGGACGGCGGGAGGCATTTCGAAGTATCTCCCCGAGGATCTTTCGTGCGCGCTCCTCAGGGGGAATGTCCTTCACCGTAGTTTTCCCAAAGAGAATATCGCGACTTGGTGTTGAGGCGATGTTTCCTTCCCCAAAGGGTCCGATGATAGATACCTGATAGACGGCAGGGGACAGTCTTGGGTGTCTGTGAAAGTTGAAGTGAGCTCCGTAGGGCCTGTCTCTTATACACATCTCCGAGCCCACGAGACCGAGGCTGATCTCG
>CAJXQE010000106.1 GCA_913058215.1 uncultured Verrucomicrobiales bacterium | reverse complement strand
AGATCAGCCTCGGTCTCGTGGGCTCGGAGATGTGTATAAGAGACAGGGTCGGCACTTTTCGAACAGAGAAACGCCTGGACCTGATTGTTACTCTTCGTCCAGCAGAAGAGCTCAATGAAATGGAGCGGGTCGGACTGGATAGAAAGTATTTCAAATTACTGGGCTTGAAGATCCCCCACGTAGAGCTCCCTGTCGCTCCGGGAAGGGATATGGCCCAGTTGATCGAGGTTGCTGCACTCGATCAGAAACTGAAGTCTCTGGGACACGACACTGCTGTTGAATTCAATAAGAAACTCTTGAAAAAGATGGCAGATCAGCGAAAGTCGGTCTTTTGAAAACCATCCCTAACAGCCGCCAAATAGCCGCTGTAACCTATTGAACCATGCCTACTTGCGAACTTACAATACCGAATAAGGAGGGCCTTCACGCCCGGCCTGCGGCGAAGTTTGTCAAGGTGGCAAACGAGTTTTCGGCAAACATTTGGGTTCAAAAGGATGACGAAGAGATCAACGGGAAAAGCATTATGGGCTTGATGATGCTTGCCGCCGGTCAGGGAACAGTGATTGCCGTTTCCGCAGAAGGCGATGATGCTGAAAGCGCATTAGAGAAATTGTCGCTTCTCGTAAACGGCGGCTTCGAGGAGGAAAGTTAGCGTTCCTCTTCCGCTTCGATTCCCCCTCAAAACATCCTTCAACTTCAGTATAAGCTTTCGGCGGCTTATCCGTTTAGGAAACGACATTTATGACCGATCCTCAGTCCAAAACGGAAATCCGATTGCAAGGCATCGGTGTCTCTCCGGGGATTGCATCAGGACCGGTCGAGCTTCTCAAGTCATCGCTGGAAGAACCCGAGCATATTTCTGTTCCGCGAATCGAAGTAAAAACGGAAAAAGAGCGGCTTTCCAAAGCTATTGTATCGACTCGTCAGCAGATCATATCGATGCAGCAAGTGCTCGATTCCGATACGAACAGCGACGAGATCAACATTTTTGATGCCCACCTCCTGCTTCTCGAAGACTCTTCTGTTCTCGAGGAAGTGGTTCGCCTCGTGGAGAATGACCTGAAGTCGGTCGATTGGGCTTATTATAAGGTGATCAAACGTTACGTGGACTCCCTTAGAAAAATATCTGACCCCTACTTGAGAGAGCGGGCCGTCGATATCGAAGATGTCGCACAAAGAGTCTTGAAGAATCTGCGTTGGCCCGATGGTGATGCCCAGGGATTGGCTTTAAAAGGCGATACGGCAATTGTCCTCGCGCACGATTTAACCCCTTCGGATACGGTGAGCTTTGATCGCTCGAAGGTTCTTGGGTTTGCCACCGAAGCAGGAACTCCCACTTCCCACACGGCCATTATGGCGCGTTCGCTGAATATTCCGGCAGTGGTTGCTCTTCATAAATTTCCAGAAAACTGCTATCCCGGCGATGATGTGTTGATTGATGGCTACCACGGGCTGGTCATCCTGAATCCAACGGCAGAAACCCGGAAGGAGTATGAGGCTCTGGTTGAGCAGGAGGCCGGTGTGCTTTCTGATCTTCGGGAGCTGAAAGACGCCGGAACCCATACCATCGATGGCCGGAAGATCGTTCTCTCCGCCAACATTGAGTTTAAAAAAGAGCTTCAAGACGTTAAAGATGAAGGTGCTGAAGGAGTCGGGCTCTACCGGACCGAGTATTTCTATATCAACGAGAAAGAATTGCGGGGTGAGGAAAAACAAACGGGAATTTACACAGCTGTCGCTCAAGCAGTTGCCCCTCACGGAGCCATTATTCGAACTCTGGATATCGGTGGCGACAAGCTTTGCCCCGATTTGTTTGAAAATCCCGAGCCGAACCCTTTTCTAGGTTGGAGAGGAATCCGTTCCAGTCTTGATCGGGTTGATGAATTTAAGGATCAGCTCCGGGCGATTCTTCGAGCCAGTGCCCATGGAAAAGTGGGGCTGATGTATCCATTTATTTCCAGTCTGGAGGAAATCCGTAGCGCCAACGCTATCCTTGAAGAATGCAAAGAGGAGCTTCGCGGCAAAGGGATTGCCTTTAGTGAAGACATCGAAGTAGGGGCCATGATTGAAATCCCGAGCGCGGTTCTGGTGGCGGATCACCTCGCAAAGGAAGTCGATTTCTTCAGTATCGGAACCAATGATTTGATCCAGTACACGACAGCAGTGGACCGGGTAAATGACCGGGTTGCAGACCTCTATCGCCCCACCCACCCTGCTGTCATCAAACTCCTGAAAGAAACCGTGGAAGCCGCCCATCGAAATGATATCTGGTGCGGCGTCTGTGGAGAGGCCGCGAGCGATCCCATCATGGCTCCCATCTGGGTCGGACTCGAAGTGGACGAACTGTCCGTTGGTGCTGCGCAGGTATTGAGAATGCGTCGCGCAATATCCCGTCTCGATACCGAAGAGTGCAAACAGTTGCTGGAATCCGTTTACAATTGTGGACTTGCTTCTGAAGTGCACGATATTTGTGAAGAGAAAGCGCGGGCCGCCTATCCTGAGCTCCTCCTGTAAAGAGAAATCACCGTCTTCATAGCAGTTGACGGCGTTTCATTTGATTTGTATAGATTGTTAACAAGGACAAAACGTTCCATGAACCTTTTCCACAACACACAAACTGGAGAGCCAGATAAGCCTCTCCGGAGAGGTGCGATTTTGTTTCGCTACCTGTGGATTCTCGTTTTCTCACTGGGCATTTTTGGTTCGAGCCTGGCGCAAGCGCAGGACCGCAAATTCTCCCTTCCAAAAAACCCATTCCGGAAAAACGAGAACGACCTGAAGGAGACGGGACAGGCTCCGAATGGACCCGGGGCGATGTGCATCCTTCCCTCAGGTGAAACCATCATTTCCTGCCATCAGTTTTTCAACCCGCAGTACCGGGTGATGAAGCTCAATAAAAAAGGAGAGTGGGAGCCATTTCCGAATCTCCAGATGAATGTCCGGGGCGGAGGCGCTGCGGTTGAGCTGGACTCCGTCATCGGCGTCGCCTGTGACAGCCGTGGAATTGTCTGGATGCTGGATAACGGGAGGCGTTCTGAAACTTCTCCGAAGCTGGTGGCCTGGGATACGAAGAAGGATGACCTTCACCGTCAAATTGTGATCACAGCAGTGACGCCCGCTTCCTTCCTCACAAATCTGGTGCTGGACCCTGTCGCACCTTACATCTACCTGGCCGATCCAGCGGATGGTGTCCGCTCAGCGATCGTCGTTGTGAATCTGGAAACCGGAATCGCCCGTCGTGTTTTGCAAGGGCACTACTCGGTTCGGCGTGACCCCACTGTTGAAATCGAACTCGATGGTAAGCTGCTCGAAGTCCGCCGTCCGGACGGGCAGATCGCGACTCCGCTTACCGGTGTCAGCCCCATTGCAATCGATCGAAAAGGCGAATGGCTTTACTACGGCCCCCGCAACGGTGCATCCCTTTTCAAGATCAACGCCGCCCTGCTTCGTCAGCGCGACATTTCCGCGACTTCGCTCCAGAGTCAGGTCACTGGTGTTTCGCCCAAGCCTATTTGCGATTCCATGGCGATTGATTCAAAAGGCCGCATCTATTTCGGAGATATTTCGCGCGGCTCCATCGACTACGTTTCCCCGGATGAGCAATACCTGAACCTTCGTCTTCACGTGATGGATCCGCGTATGATCTGGCCCGGAGGTCTCATCATTGGACCGGGAGGGAAGTTGCACTTTTTCAGCAGCCAGCTTCACAGGGCTCCATTCTTTCACGATGGGAAAGACAATACTCTTCCGCCTTACTATCTGTTTGAGGCACGTCCCCTTCCCACTTCCCGATTCGGTTTCTGATTGCCTGTGGTATGTCCACCATTCTCGACACCCTGAAAAAGGGCACAGAATACCTGGAAAAATACGGCATCGAAGAGCCGCGGCTCAACATGGAGCATTTGGTCGCTCATGCTCTCCGGTGTCAGCGAATGCAGATCTATCTGGATTTCGACAAGCCACTCGATGAGCCACAACTTGAACTGCTTCGTGATCTTGTCAGGAAACGAAGTAAAGGTGAACCCCTTCAGCATCTTCTCGGAAGCGTGGAGTTCTGCGGATTTGAATTCAAGACTGATGGCCGCGCCTTGATTCCCCGCCCCGAAACAGAGGAGCTTGCGGAGAAACTTTCGGAAATGGAGTGGAATTCCGGGCTTCGCATTCTTGATCTCGGCTGCGGTTCCGGCGTCCTGGGACTTTCCCTGGCAAAACTTCTCAAATCGAAGGAAGTCCATCTCACACTGGCTGACATTTCGGAGGATGCCCTTACCCTCGCCCGCGAAAACGCTGAACCTGTGCTTGGCGACGACGCCGGCAATGTCCAGTTCCTTCAAAGCGACCTTTTCGAATCCGTCGAGGGACATTTTGACCTGATCGCCGCAAACCTTCCTTATATTCCTCAAACCGATGCCCCTACCTTGAGCCGGGAAGTCCTCCGTGATCCGCCGATCGCCCTCTACGGGGGAGAATCGGGAACCGAACTCATCCTGCGTTTTCTCAACGAAGCGGGAGACTATCTCAACAACTCCGGGCGCATCGGAATCGAGTATGGAATCGGCCAGGCCGAAGAACTTCGTATCGCCGCCGAAGACGCCGGATTCGAAGACGTAATCATCAGAAAAGATCTCAGCGGGCACGAGAGATTTCTTTTCGCTTCTAAAAGCCCGTAATTCTGCTAGTTTCCCGCTCCCTAAATTCTGCCATGGAGAAGTTTATCGTTCACGGAGGTAGCCAACTTGAAGGCACCGTTAATATCAGCGGATCAAAAAATGCCTCGCTGCCCATTCTAGCTGCCACGCTGTTAACTCGTGAGCAGTGTATCATTCGTCGCGTCCCGGACGTTTCCGACACGAATTACATGCTGCAGATCCTGCAAAATCTCGGCGCGGAGGTTGAACGGTCCAGCGGAAACGTGACCATCAAATGTGAAAAACTCCGCTCCCACGAGGCTCCCTACGAACTCGTTCGGAAAATGCGGGCATCGGTTTGTGTAATGGGTCCTCTCCTCGCCCGCCAAAACCGGGCAAATGTTTCTCTTCCGGGCGGATGTGTCATTGGTGATCGTCCCATTGATCTACACCTGCGCGGGCTTAAGGGTCTTGGTGCCGAGGTGACTGTCGACGGTGGAAATGTTCACCTCGAAGCGCGTTATGGCCTCAATGGCCAGGAAATCGATATGCTGGGCAAGCACGGCGCTACAGTGCTGGGAACCGACAACGTCATGATGGCTGCGGTTCTTGCCAAGGGAACGACGGTCATTACCGGCGCTGCCTGCGAACCCGAAGTGGTTGATCTGGCCAATTTTCTCAATTCGATGGGAGCCAAAATCTCCGGAGCAGGAACGCCACGCCTCGAAATTGAAGGGGTGAAAGAACTGGGCGGTGTGGATCACACTGTAATTCCAGACCGGATTGAAGCGGGAACATTTCTTGTCGCCGGTGCAATGGCTGCCAAAGAATCCATCACCGTTCGCCGGGTCAATCACGAACACCTTGAAGCGGTCACAGATGTCCTTTCCGCCTGCGGATGTAAAATCGAGCCGTCCGGTGACACGATTAAAATTTACCGTGCGAAGAATCCTGTGGGTGCCAATATCATTACGGATCCGTATCCCGGTTTTCCGACGGACATGCAGGCACAAATGTGTGCACTTTTCGCCACCACACCAGGGCATAGTGTTGTCAAAGACACGATCTTCCCCCAGCGCTTCATGCATGCCTCAGAGATGAAGCGGATGGGAGCAAACATCGACGTGGATGATGGAACGGCTCAAATACAGGGAGTCGAACAACTCAGTGGCGCACCCGTCATGGCGAGCGACCTTCGTGCTTCAGCAGCTCTTGTCCTTGCGGCAATGAAAGCCAAAGGCAGCACAGAGATCTCCCGGGTCTATCACATCGATCGTGGCTACGAGCATATCGACGACAAGCTCATCGATCTCGGGGCGAATATTGAGAGACTTCCTGCGTAAATTCGCTTATTTCGGATTCACAGGCAGCAGCAGTTGCAGCTCGTTTTGGCTTCGGTAGTATTCGATCTGGGGCCGTGTCGGGTCGATTTCATGCTCGGCCATCATGGCTCCAAAAATTGGACCGATCCGGTCCAGTTTATCGTTCCAATCCATTAATTTGGTTCGCGCGTATTGTCCGGCATCGATTTCCATAAGGGGATACCCCAGCTTGGCGAAACGGTCCTCTTCGACTTCATCATTTGGAACTAATCCAGCATAGTATTCCATCTGGCCTTCGGTTTCATAAACCAGCCCGTAGAACCTTCTGCCTTTCAAACTTTCCAACTCTGACTCCAATGCATTGAAGGCTGCCCCGTTTCCCTCCGGAAAGCGTTTTGATTTTGCAGTGATCAGCCGGAGTGCGGCCTGTTCAATGATACTCGTTTTCATAGTCTGCTTACTCTACCTTAAACTTCTTCATTCCAGGGAATCAGACGCGCAAAGATCAGGATTCCCAACAGCGTCGCATTGGCAGAGGGCTTACGGTCATTTCCGGGGATAAGGCCTCAATCCCAGCAACATTTCAGCCCTCTCAGTGAGTGGTTTCGCAGCTAATTCGCGATCAGTATATTCAGAAAGATTCTCAGTAACCACGGCGTAAACCGCCTCACGGCTCTGACTCGTATCAATTTCGACGCAATTGCCTTTGCTTTTGAAAAGCTCGACCGTAGGAAGCGTTTCCGCTTTGAAGGTATCAAACCGCTGCTTCACGCTCTCGATGTTGTCATCACTTCTTCCCGAGTATTTGGCCCGCCCGAGAATGCGCTTTTCCAAGACTTCAAAAGGACACTCAAAGTACAACATCTTGGGCAACTCTGCTTCTCTGCCAAAGATCTCATACCACCCATCGAGATTGGAGAGCGATCGGGGAAATCCATCGAGAAGGAAATTGTTCTTTCCGGTGGTTCTGGTCACCGTTTCCATCGCGTTTTTCAGCAAGTTTACGATAATCTCATTGGGGACGAGTTTTCCGGCGGTGACGTATTCTTCGATAGTGGCCGCATTTGGCCCACCTGTTTCCTGCTCGGCACGAAGCAGATCTCCGGTGGATAAATGAGTCCATCCCAGCTGGGACTCGGCCAGCTCACACATGGTTCCCTTGCCGGCTCCCGGCCCGCCGAGAACGAAGACCACATTTGGGTTCGGGCAGGGCTGTCGTGGGTCGAAATGATGAAGCACGAGTTTCGGAGCCGGGGCGACACCCTTTTTGTAAACATGCCATTCCCTGTCTGTGGGGGGCATATCATCTCCGCAAGTGACGTCGTAAGCGAGGTGTCCATCCAGCCGGCAAATTCGCCAGGAATTGTAGCTGTTCGAATAGGAAAGCGCCGGGCTTCTCTCAGATTTCCCATCGGCACGATCCCAGGCCATTTTTCCATTCCAGTATCCAGGACTCGATATCATTCCCGACTCGGATTCTACCGGGGGCGCAGTAGACGGGACAAAAAGGCCATCCACTTCCGGAATTCCGGCGCCTGAAACTTCAATATACAAATTGTTCGGTTTGAGATCCTTGGATTCTGCCATGTGCGTTTCTTTCGAGTTGGCGGGCAAACTGGAAGAACCCGCTGAATCTGATAGTGATTGGAGAATAGTGAGGCCTCACAAAATAGAAAAGACTTTTCGAATACCGCTTCAGTTATTGCTGCATTGCCCTTCCAGAAACGAAGTCCGGCCCGATCGATTCAATCCTCTCTACTGATCGACTCAACCCTGTTGCCTCACTGAAACACGCAAAGTTCCAAATCCGGCACGTCTTTGGCTTAGCATTCATCAGCAGACCAATGATATTTGAACTCGAAAGTCCTCAATTCTAATCCACTATAGGAACCATCGTGAGCGATTCATTTGACACTCCCCTGCCGAAAGCCAAACCCACCTGGGTTATTGGCCACAAAAACCCGGATACTGATGCGATCTGTTCAGCGATCGCTTACGCGGATCTCCTGCAGAAGACCCGGATCCCCGAGGCTCTCGCTGCCTGCTGCGGACCTCCCAATACTAGAACTGAATGGGTTCTGAAAAAGGCGGGAGTTAAGCGCCCCCGACTTATGAGCGATGTCTATCCACGTGCTGCGGATATTTGCCGTAGCGAGGTGTCGACCGCAAAACCGACCGACACGGTGATTGAAGCTTACCGGACGATGACACACCGGAACTTCCGAAGTCTACCGGTAGCCAACGAAGAAGGCGGACTGGTAGGAATGCTCTCCCTGATTGATCTGCTCGAACTTTTGATTCCCCCGACAGGGAAAGGAGAGCTTGCCCGCCTCGTCACCACATCAACCGAGAATATCGCCAACATTCTGGAAGCGGAAATTGTGTACATGACAGACCGCTGTCAGGAGGAAACTGACTATCTGATGATGGTTGCCGGATCGAGTGAACCGGTAATGCAGGACAGAATCAGTAAAATGCCGAGCGATCAGCTTCTGATTATTACCGGCGACCGGGTGGGTGTTCAGCTCCACGCCGTCGAGGCCGGAGTGAGATGCCTCGTCGTAACCAGCGGATTCCGCCCATCCGATGCGATTGTAGCAGCCGCCAAAAACAGTGGAACCGCTATTCTCGTAACGGAGAATGATACGGCATCCACCACTCAGATGATTCGTGGAGCCCGGTCTATTCAAGGGGCGATTTCCCAGGAGTTCACCTCTTTCTCCCCCGAACTGACCGTGCGTTCTATTAAGGAAAAAATTAATTCTCATCCCCACCAATCTCTTTTCCCGGTCTGTGAACCCTCTACAGGAAAATTGCAGGGTGTCTTCTCAAGGACAGATCTGGTAAATCCAACTCGTCCTAAACTGGTCCTGGTTGATCACAACGAATTTTCTCAGGCTGTCAATGGAGCTGACGAAGCCGAGATCATTGAAGTCATGGATCACCACCGGCTTAGCGGCAACCTGGTGACCCGTGAACCGATTCAATTCATTAACAAGACCGTAGGCTCGACCTGCACCATCGTGGGCCGATCTTTCGAAGGTCAGGGCCTGGTTCCTGACAAGGGCATCGCGACCTGTATCTGTGCCGGGATTATTTCCGATACACTCAATCTGACATCGCCAACAACAACCGATGAAGACCGACGAATTCTCTCTAAAATGTCGGAGATCGCTGAGATAAACGTCGATCAGTTTAAAGATGAATTCTTCTCTGCCGGCTCTGTTTTGAGATCCAGTGATCCGAAAGATGCAGTGTCTTCCGACCGGAAGGAATTTCAGGAGAGTGGTTACAAAATTAGCATCTCCCAGGTTGAGGAAATTGGCTTCGACTGTTTCTGGCCGTCCCGTATCAGCCTGCAAAAGGAACTTCGAAACCTGATCGACGACAATGGTCTGGATTTTGCCTGCCTCATGATCACAGACATTACGCAAAATGATTCCCTGCTTTTGATCGAGGCCCCCGAAGTGATTCGCAAACGCATTTCCTACCCGAAATCAGACCCGAACCTTTTCGTTCTCACCGGTGTAGTAAGCCGAAAGAAGCAGCTTTTCCCTTACATCAGTACACTTGTCGGAGAAGTCCCGAAAGCCGATGGCCCTGCAGAAGGGTAAGAAGCCCAGCCTAACAATCGCTGATTGACTCGTTTCGTATCGCCTTGGTATAACCCTCAAATGGATCAGTTACCTCCTCCAATGCACCCCGCTTCTCACTCAGGCTTTGGGCCAAACCCTGGTGCAAAAACCTCTCAGTGTGCGATTTGGAGCCTGGTTTGCGGAATTTTGTCCTTCTGCCTCTCTATTTTCGGAGGAATCCCGGCGATCGTCCTGGGTATCCTAGGGATTATCAAGGTTAATGCCGACCCTGCAAATCTGAAAGGGAAAGGCCTCGCGATTAGTGGAATCATCCTGGGAGTCGTAGGAGTCTTCGCGAGTTTTTTCGTCGCAATTATGGCTTCCGTTTCAATACCTGCCTACGTAGGGGTTCAGGAGAGAGGACAGGCGGTCAAAGATATGGCGGATATTCGAATAATATCCGTTGCCATTCAAGTGTATGCCAGCGAAAACGAAGGAAGGTATCCTGATTCCCTGGATCAGTTGGTCCCCGACTATCTTGACGACGCTTCTCACCTCAACGCAGGATCAGGCCGGGAAGAGGGACCTGTTCAATTCCTATACCGATCGGCACTGACGGAATCCAGCCCTGCAGACGAGCCGATTTTGCTTTCTCCTATCAAGTATCAAGGAACCGGAACTCCGGTGGCCTATGTCCGCGGGAATGCTTCTACCGTTCGCGGCGTCGAACTGGAGAGGATTCGCGCCTTGTTTCTCAATCCGGAAAGAGAATAGGAACCGGACAAGCGATTCCCTCTATTCTTCTTTGTCTTCGTCCAATGGAGCACCCAAAGCCTTCATAATGGCCTCGAGCTTCGTCTTTTCCGCTTTCATTCCAGGCGCTTTTTGACTGATTTCGTCCATGATTTTCTGGGCGGCCACACATTGAAAATAAGGGGCGGTCCCCTCCTTCACAGGTCTCCTCCGGTTATGTGTCAGGGTCATGATGATCTGATCTGCTTTTCGAAATTGCTCACTGTTTGCTTTGATTTTCGAGTTCAATTCAGCCAGGGCGATTTTTGTTTCGACCACTTTCTGATCCTGAAACGCAGAGACTCCGGCAGGAACCATTGCCGCACCGGGCGCCCCTGCAGGAGCACTTTCTGAATCCCCTTTCACGAAGGAAAATGTCAGAGCCGACGGATCCAGCTTGCTGTATTCCGCAGGTTCATGAAGCACACCCTTCCCTTCGGCTTGCAATACAGTGGCCTGCCTTCTCACCTCCGCCCTGGTATTCGCAAAGACTTGCATAATTGTGCTGCCGGGCCGCTTCAATTGAGTCGAAAGAATCGAGGTGAACAAGCCGTCGTTTGCCTGCTGCCCGGCATCCGCAGAGTAGCTGATCAACATTCCACTCGGTGCATTCACCCTTCCCAGTCCGCTTTGCGAGCCCATGATGGAGCGTGTCCCACTCTGAGATTCGACCTCCAATGGATTGTCCCGACAGGCATCGAGAATCACTAACTGAAGATTCGCTTCCGTTTGGCTGAGGTCATCCATCACCTTTTTCATCGAAAGAGCTTCGTAATACAGTCGCTCTTTTACCCGCCGAACATCTTCGTCAGGCTTGGCAGAAACTTTCGTATCACTAACAATTAGATAATTTTCACCATGAAACTCAATCCCGTGCCCTGCAAAATAGATGATCGCGCAGGAAGCTCCTTTCGCTTTATCAATAAACTGATCGAGTCCCCGGGATAGATCTTCCCTCCCCGCATTAAGCAAGAGAGTGACATCAAAGGGCTCAGGAAGTTTTGACAAGGTATCGCCCAGCAAGTTGGCATCCTGGACAGCAACCCGAAGCTGAGCGCTGGCAGGCAAATTAGCATATTGGTCCACCCCAATGACCAGGGCCGCACGATCGGCAGCATGGGATAGAGAAAAAGCGAATGCGGCATTCATCGCCACACAAAGAGGCACAATTGTTTTCATAAGCGGTTCCGCCTCCAGTGTAGGACGTAGATTCGAAAGGCGCAATAGGATTGCGGAAATTGAATTTCAACGAAAACAGGGATAAAAAACTGACCGGAGGCGGCGATCAATTGACAATCTTAAGCCCTCCCCCCTAGAATACGATCCCATGGACCAATCACCTCCGCCTGTTCCGCAGAATCAGCAAACCAGCTCTGTTCTTGGAGAAAATGCCCGAACCTCTCAATGTGCGATTTGGAGCCTGGTTCTGGGATTATTGTCATTCGGCATCTGGCTACTCGGTTCCATTCCCGCGATCATCCTCGGAATCGTCGCCATTAGAAATGTCAACGAAGCCCCGGCAAATTTGAAAGGCAAGGGCTTGGCCGTCACCGGGATAGTGCTCGGAAGTGTCGGCATAATCGTAGGATTTATCGTTTTTCTGGCCGCGATGTCTTTTCCCGCTTACCAGGGAATTCATCAACGCGCCCGGGAAACTATGGATATCAATCAGATACGACAGGTATCGATTGCCTGTCGATTCTATGCCTCGGACAACGATGGCAATTATCCGGACGCACTCGAAGATTTGTTACCTGACTATATTGAAGATCTCACAATCCTTTCTATCGCTCAAAGTGTTGACGGCCTTCCTCAGCCTTACTCTTATCGATCAGGCTTGAAGGACTCCAGTGACTCGAATGAACCCCATATTATTTCCCCCTTTACCTACAGCAGAGGATCAACTCCGGTAGGATTTGCAGACGGTCAGGTGAAGTCTGTTCGCGGAACGGAACTTGAAGAAATTCGTGCAAAGTTCAAGTAGCTCACCTTCCTTTCGAACAAGGGGAATTCGCTCATTCTGGAAGTCCTTATCGAATGGCACGATGGCGAGCTTCACAGGCCAGTTCGAACGCCACTTCGTCTCCGTGCTTTTTTACCGAGAACCGGATCGTCTCCCGCGTTCCGTCAGGTGAGGTCCAGCTGGCCTGCCAGAAATGATACTCGTCCCCTTTGGCACTGCGTTGCGAAATTTTGGAAACACCGACCACTCCCGATTGGTTTCTGCGGGTTACCACAGTCTGAATCCGCACTGAACGGCCTGAAGAAATGGCATCCTGTCTGCCTGCCTGGGCGAGAAGTTGATCGCGGAACTTCCGGGCGGTTTCAAGCGCTCCTTGTTTTCCACCCCACTCTGTATCTGAGAAAAAACGCCCCTGCCTGACACCCTTTCTTTGAAACCGGACCTGCCACCCGTGAGTGCCGACTGATTCCTGATCGAGCCGGCTTATTCCAAAATCTGGATCTTTTTCACTCACCAAAGTGCTTCCTTTTTGAGTCTTAATTTCTATCTGGCAATTCGCCAAGCTTCACTGGAATTATTGTCTCTTTCTCTTCGCGTAAAATTAAAAATTTCACCTCGCTGCCAGGAGCCTTGTTGGAAATTGCGAGGCGAAGATCGGCAATTGCCAAAACCGAATCTCCATCAAGATCAAGAATCACATCCCCCTTGAGCAAACCGGCCTTCATTGCGGGTGTGCCTTCGCTGACATTGGCTACGACAACACCCGCTCTGTTCTCTTCGTCGGAATCATCGGCAACATCATCCACAATTTCTTGAAGAAGAACTCCCAGGAATCCGCGACCAAACGAGCCACCGCCTTTGATCAGTTTCCCGGCGATCTCCAGAGCCATAGCTGCCGGGATGGCATACCCGTTGCTGCTCTGCATGTGCATGGCTCGTTCTCTGGCTGGCTGAAAATTAATACCAATCCATCGGCCCTTCAGATCCATCAATGGCCCTCCAGCCTTAAGCTCGTCGATCGCCACATCCATCTCAATAAAATTTTCGAAGCCGCCGGGTATCAGTCCAACCCGTTTTTGACCGAGAGCGGTGATCACTCCTGCGGATCTAACCTGTCCAAAATCCGGGCCAAGACCGACCGCGGTTACCGGGATTCCGACCTCCATTGAATCACTGTCAGCTTTCTTAGCGAACGCAAGTTCAGCCCCTTCCACCCGCAGGGCTGCGATACCGGACAGAGGATCAGAGCCTAGAAGTTTCGCGGGATAGTATTTCCCTCCCTTTGAAGCCTGCACCTGATACTGCAGCGAAGGTCCAATCGAGATGCAATTGCTCGAGGTAAGAACCAACCCCTCGGGATTGACGACAACACCGGTCCATCCCATCGGTGCCTGGTTCGGTGTAACCGTCAGGACTTTTACCACCGAGGGAGAATAAAAAAGATTCCCTTCTTCAGTCTCAGTCGAACCTCCACTTTTCTCTTCAGCCTGAAGAATGCCATTCTGCGCAAGCAGGATAAGCATCGATAGGAGAAACTTTGTAAGTGACATTCTCATCTCGCCTTAAACTTAGCGCAAAAATGGAAAGAGGCTGTTAAAGAAATCCTCGATTAATCCAGCCGATCCCGGAGAATAAGAAGCCGGACTTAAACATAAAAGGGATGCCCGGTTTGGACATCCCTCTTCTTAAATTCAGATTGCTCTGCTCCTGCTATTTCAAAGGCACAGCAAGAATGTCGCGGCGTCCATTCGTGAACACCTGCAAAAGCAGCACATCCGCTTTGAAATCCTTCAGGATGTCATGGGCTTCAGCTACATTGCTAACATCTTTCTGGTCCACCTGGGTAATGACAACACCGGGACGAAGCCCTGCTTCGCTTGCGAGTGAATTGGCTTCAACGCTCTCAACGACGACACCATTAAAATCTTCTTCCAACTCGAGAGCTTTACGAAGATCTTCATCAAGATCGGAAATCCGGACCCCTTTGAGAAACTCCTTCGGCTTTGCCACTGGATTGGAACTGCCTCCGCCCGATCCAGCGAACACTTTGGAACGATCTTCCAGATCACCGAGAATCACATTCA
Source organism: uncultured Verrucomicrobiales bacterium (assembly GCA_913058215.1). GTDB lineage: Bacteria > Verrucomicrobiota > Verrucomicrobiia > Verrucomicrobiales > DEV007 > Arctic95D-9. The sequence goes on along the minus strand of CAJXQE010000106.1, from coordinate 6,841 downwards.
GTGACTCCTCTTTCCCTTTCCGGACAACAACAAACTCTACCTTGGTGCCGGGATCTGTATTGCTGATGTCGAGTCGCAGCTTCGGCATCGAATTAGCAGCACGGCCGTTGTAACCGATAATCAAGTCACCGGGCTTCATGCCCCCTTTTTCTGCAGGAGTATCCGGTCCGACCTCGGCAACTACGACCCCATCCAATCCTTCGCGACCGAATGCTTTCGCATAATTAGCGTCGAGTTCCTTCAGGTAAACCCCGAGAAATCCACGGGCGACTTTTCCACCACCGTCGAGAAGTCTTTCCACAATATTCAAAGCCATGTTCGATGGGATTGCGAAGCCGATCCCAATATTCCCTCCTGAAAGACCTGATTGAATAGCCGTGTTCACTCCGATGAGACGCCCGTTGGCGTCAACCAGAGCACCTCCGGAATTCCCGCGGTTAATAGAAGCATCTGTCTGAATGAAGTTCTCAAAACCTCCACGAGTGATGTTCAGGTCATTTCGTCCAAGGGCGCTGACAATTCCCACAGTCGCTGTTTGCTCCAGCCCGAGGGGATTTCCCACGGCCATCGCAATATCACCGATACGCAGTTTGGAACTGTCGCCGATCACGATTGGAGCCAGTCCCTTCGCATCTATTTTAATCAGTGCCACATCGGTCTGTGGATCTGCGCCGATGATTTCGGCAATGTATTCGCGCTTGTTAGTGGAGAGCGTGACCTTCACCTCGTCAGCACCACCGACGACGTGGTTGTTTGTCAAAATGTATCCGTCTTCAGTAATAATGACACCTGAGCCGAGCCCCTGCTCTTTGCGACTCTCGCCACCGCCACCGCCGTGGTCGTCATTGAACCGTTCAAAAAAATCATCGGGAACATCGGGAAACATTTTCCGGAAAAGCTCTTCCTGCTGAGGATTTCTACCGTTGGCTTCCACTGCTTTGCTCGAGAAAATCGTGACCACTGCCGGCATCGCTTTCTCAAGTGCCGGAGCGTAACTCGCAATCATTCCACCTTCAGCAACGACATTGCTCTTATCGATGGTGAGTTTGTTCTGAAGATCCTTGTATTTGACCTCCTGCTTCTTCGGCTTTGCTTCCTCGTCAGAAGCGTCCTGTGCGCTCAGTTCCTGACTTCCGGTCACTGCCAGCGCAGCGATCATCGCAAGGGACTTCACCAAGTAATTGAGTTTCACTTTCATAGTTGTTTGGGTAAGATAGAATAGAACGGAGTTGAGATCCAAGGCTATTGATTGTTTTGCCTTATGAGCGGTGCATTTTTCATCTTTCGTCTACAAAATCCCACTTTTCTATACGCACTTCATGGATTCCATCATTCAGGAAAATCGCTTTCAAGCTTCAGAGCTGTCACCGGCAGAGCTCCAGCGATATGCACGCCACATCACAATTCCGGATGTCGGAACAGAAGGACAGCGACGCCTCAAGGCTGCCAAAGTTCTGTGCATCGGGGCCGGTGGTCTCGGTTCGCCGGTTACCATGTATCTTGCGGCTGCCGGAATCGGGGAAATCGTGATTGTTGATTTTGATGTTGTCGATTTTACCAACCTGCAACGACAGATCCTGCACGGCACGAATGATGTCGACAAACTGAAGATCGAATCCGCCAGAGAAACTCTTCTTGAGATCAATCCTGAGGTAAAAGTTACGACAGTGAAAGAGCGCTTCACTTCGGACAATGCGAAGGAACTGGCTGCCGATTGCGATCTCATCATTGACGGAACCGACAATTTCCCGACCCGATACCTCAGCAATGATCTCGCTGTCCTGACAGGGAAACCAAACGTCTACGGTTCTATTTTCCGTTTCGAAGGCCAGGTTTCGGTTTTTGCCCCTTCTCTCGGCGGGCCCTGTTACCGTTGCCTCTTTCCCGAGCCACCCGAAGCCGGACAGGTTCCAAGCTGTGCCGAAGGCGGAGTTCTTGGCGTTCTTCCAGGTATCGTCGGTTCCCTTCAGGCCAATGAAGCGATCAAATTGATTCTTGGAATTGGCGAGCCCCTGATCGGACGGTTGATTCACTTTGATGCTCTCAGTTTCCGCTTTCGCGAAATCAAATTGAAAAGGGACTCAAAGTGCGCAGTGTGTGGAGAGAACCCTTCTATTACCACTCTAACAGATATTGAAATGACCTGCAGCGCACCTGATCCGGCAAACCTCCGCGAAATTGATGTTCACGAATTGAAAGCTCGAATTGAGAAAGACACTCCCTTCGTTTTACTGGACGTTCGCGAACCGGCAGAGGCGGAGATTTGCTGTCTTCCGGGCGCCACTTTAATTCCTCTGGGAGAACTGCCTGACCGACTCAGTGAACTGGACTCCCTCCAGGAAACGATCGTCCATTGCAAAGCCGGTGGACGCAGTGCCATGGCCCTTCAAATTCTGAATGAGGCAGGCTTTTCGGACGCCTGTCACGTCCAGGGCGGAATCAACGCCTGGTCGGTTGAAATCGATTCATCAGTATCTCTTTATTGATATTCCGCGATGCCCGTGACCAAAGAACTGATCTCCGCCCTTCGCTGCCCAATTACGGGACAGGCATTGAAGCTTGCAAGCAGCGAAGATCTGGATGCGGAAGCATTTCCGGAAGGCGCCCTCTTAACAGAAGACGGCAGCCACGCCTACCCCATCCGTGATGGTTTTCCGATTCTTCTGAAAAGCGAAGTCGTCGAAAGACCTTAGCCTAACTGGCCGGATTCAGCGCCAGCCGTAGATCACTGCCCAATCTTCGTCTGCCTCTGTTTTTCGAGTCAGAGCAATACGGAGGTAGTAAATCCCGGTAGAATCCGGGCGAACGACGGTGCTGGCGACATTCGATTCTTCAAAGGACACCTCTTCGGATTCCACCAACTCACCGGCACTGTTGTAAATGCTGATACTGGCAACGGCTTCACGGCCGGGAACAGCAAACCAAAACTGATATTCGTTTCGCTTAAAAAGCTGCTGCTGGATCAATTTGGCAGCACCGGGAACAATCGTCCCGTTCCACCAGGATTCCCGCAGAATAAAAGAATCATCCCCTTTCAGTGACGACATCGCCGCCTGTTGGGCCAGCAATTTCCCATCGTGCAAGCGATCACTCTCAACATCCTGCGCAAGGGCATCAATGGCGATGCTGCTCACCAAAAGTAAAAGCAAAACAGATATGCCCCTGAACCTAACTCTCATAGATCGCATCGACGAGTTCGTCAGTTTCTGAGGAAATCTGACCCACGTTCTTCTCGCTGATAGCTCCGGATCTATTTGGTTTCATCAGATCCTCCAGAGTCTGGAGAGTTTTTTCCACCTTCACAAAAAGCTGTCCTTCTTTTGCATCCGCGGACAAAGCCTCGAAGTCCTTTTTGAGACGGCGAACGAGATCGGGTTGATTCAACAAATCAGACCCTTCAGCTGAGTAGTTCCCACGAAGAATTGAAGCGAGAGCCTTGGTTCCGCCGAGCCATCCGCCAAGACTAACAAGCTTGGCCATTTCTCCATCTCGATTCCTGCGCATGTGATCAAGAACCGTCTGCCTGGTCCGGTCCAGCTCAAGCCTGACACTGGGCCAGTCTTCTTTATCAGCCGACAAAACAACCGCATTAGCATGCTTGGCAACCTGGGGCGCTACCGCGAGAGCCTGAGCAATGTCCATGACATCGCGACCAATCCGTTTCACTGCTTCACTATCTTTCGCCTGAACCGCAATGAACCCGTCGGAAACGATAAGCCCGAAGAGCAGGGCTGAACGGGAGCGATCAGGGAAACGCTTCACATCACGATTTCCGACAACGGCTCCCCAGTTCTGTTGCCCGAGCTTGTCCAGCGAGGCAAAAATTTCAAGCGGCAAAGGGATAACCGTGTCATCCACCACAATCATACTTCCGTCTGAAAGATCGATCTTTTCAGGAGCCTTCCCATCCTGAGCAAATGCTCCACTGCCTATCCCCACCGCAACTACCACTAAAATATATCCAAACCTTTTCATAAATTTAAAACAATTATTTTACAAAACTTAACATTTTTTTAATTTTAATAAAATGATTTCCATAACTTTCTCATACTCACAAAGCTCTGGCAAATGCCCCGCCGTCAACCAGAAGCATCTCGCCAGTGATATAACTGCCTGCTTCACTGGACAGTAGGATCGCTGGACCGGCAAGCTCCCGCGGGTTTCCCCAACGCTTTACGGCGGTGACGTCTGCAAATTCCTGCTTCTCTGCATCATTCAGCAAACTCATCGGGAGATCAGTCAGGAAAGGGCCGGGGCCTATGCAATTCACAGTGATCCCGAACGGCCCCAGATCCAGAGCACTCGCCTTCGCCAAGCCAATCAGGCCTGCTTTGGTGGCCGAATAGACGTTGCGCCCCGGTTTCGAACCCACGCCAAGAACAGACGAAATGTGGATAATCCTCCCCCAGCCCCGCTCTTTCATTCCCGGAACAAGCGCCCGGGTCAAACGCATGATACTCGAAAGGTTGATTTCGACGACGCGGTCCCAGGTTTCGTCATCCACTTCATCAATCGCCTGAGGGGCGTTGGTTCCCGCGTTGTTAATCAGAATATCGATCTTTCCCAGCTCTTTAATTGCATCAGCAGCGAGCGCGTCGACTTCTTCTCTCACGGAGACATCAGTAACGCGGTAGGCCACTGTTACGTTCAGACCTTCCTGAATCTCGGCTGCAGCTGCGGCAAGCTCCTCCTCATTCCGGCTGCAGATTACCACGTTGGCTCCGCATTCCGCCAAACCGCGAGCCATCGCCTTGCCAAGCCCTTTGCTCCCCCCGGTTACGAGAGCGCATTTTCCAGTCAGGTCGAATAGATCAAATTGCATGGGGAAAGTTTTGCATCCTCAACAAAGAAATCGCAAGCATAAGACAAATGAATCTGCCGCGGAAACAAGGATGTGTTTCAAGTTGAACGATGGGCGCTCCGTGATTATTAGATCTGTAATGACACCTGCCATCACTCTCGATCCACGCGACAACCTCGCTGTCGCGCTGCGAACTCTCGAATCGGGGGAACAGATCACCATCGGTCAACACACCTATACCGCCGCAGAGAAGATCCCTGCCAAACAGAAATTCACTCTCGAGGAATTCCCTGCGGGACACCGGGCGACGATGTATGGAGTTACCGTGGGAGTCGCCTCAATCGATATTGTTGCGGGCGGGCTGATTCACACCGGAAACCTCAAACACGACGCAGACGAGTTTTCGACTGACAAGGTCTCGCGGGAAGAATGGACTGCGCCGGACGTTTCGAAGTGGGAAGGACGCACCTTTCAGGGCTATGATCGCGGAGACGGCTCGGTAGGCACTGCCAATCACTGGATTGTCGTCCCCATGGTGTTTTGCGAGACCCGGAACATCAATGCGATGCGGACAGCCTTTGAGCGGGCGCTAGGCTATGAAAAAACCAGCCATTACCGGGATTTTGTAGACTCGCTGGCGGCTTCCTTAAAATCCGGCGCTTCTCAGGAAGATCTTCGTGCGCAATCGATCGAGAACAATCTGGATCCGGCGCAGAGTCGGCTTTTCCCGAACATTGATGGCGTTAGTTTTCTGACTCACCATCTAGGATGCGGAGGGACCCGGGCGGACGCCAATGATCTGTGTGGGCTCCTTGCCGGTTACATTACTCATCCCAATGTTGCCGGTGCCACCGTCCTCAGTCTCGGATGTGAAAATGCACAGGTTGAGATTCTCGAAGCCGAAATTCAAAAACGCAGTCCAAATTTCCAGAAACCTCTTCACATTTTCAAACAGCAGACCTTTACCGACGAAAAGGCGATGATGGAGACGGCAATCCGTGAGACGTTTGCCAGCCTTGTCGAAATCAATGAATTGAAACGACAGCCGGCTCCCCTCCAAAAATTGACCGTCGGCGTTGAGTGCGGCGGCAGCGATGGTTTTTCCGGGATTTCCGCCAATCCGACAATCGGTGCCGTCTCTGATCGTCTGGTGGCTTTGGCAGGAAAAGTGATTCTCTCTGAGTTCCCTGAACTTTGCGGAGTCGAGCAGGAACTACTCAATCGATGCGTCACCCCTGAAATCGCGTCGCTCTTTGCAGAATACAACTCCGCCTATGCTGAGAAGGCGCGGGCAGTGGGTTCCGACTTTTCCCAGAACCCAAGCCCCGGAAATATTAAAGACGGCCTGATCACTGATGCCATAAAATCGGCCGGTGCCGCGAAAAAAGGCGGCACCTCCCCTATCGTTGACGTGCTCGACTACCCTGAGATGGCAAAAGAACCCGGCCTTACCTTGCTGTGCACCCCGGGTGGTGATGTCGAATCCACCACTGCGATGGCGGGTTCACACGCCAACCTTATTCTCTTTTCTACCGGCCTCGGAACACCCACCGGAAACCCCGTTTGCCCCGTCATCAAAGTAAGTTCGAATACGGAACTCGCTGAGCGTCTTCCCGATATGATCGATTTCGACACTGGTGGCATCATTCGCGGAGATACTGCGATCGACGAAGAGGCGGAGAGAATGCTGGAACTGATGATCTCAGTTGCTTCCGGTGAACACCCTGTCAAAGCCCAGCTTCTGGGTCAGGATGACTTCCTCCCATGGAAACGGGGAGTTTCTCTCTGAAACTCACCCTGTCCTAAATTCTTCGCTTGCCTCAGGCTCCCGTCCCCTTAGGTTAGCTTGGGCAGGTGTTGCCCGGACGGTAAACTAATGTTCACGATCGAAAGTGACTGGAGCGAGAACGCTCGAGCAATTGAAATCTCCCACCCCTGGCAACAGGACAGAGAATCCACGTCCGGATTGCGCCAGCTTGAAATCATCTTGCAGCTGTCTCTTATACACATCTCCGAGCCCACGAGACCGAGGCTGATCTC
>CAJXQE010000105.1 GCA_913058215.1 uncultured Verrucomicrobiales bacterium | reverse complement strand
CAGCGTCAGATGTGTATAAGAGACAGGGCAAATTTTTCGATTGATTTTCATGCGGATGGAACTGTCTCAGGAGTTTATTCCTATCCCCGTCGACCGGGAGTAAGCTATCAGTTGAAGGGGGAAAACCGGGAAGAGGGAAAGCTCAATCTGAATGAGTTTACGGGAAAAAAATTATCTGCCCGTTGCGTATTGACCAAAAAGATTTCGGAATCGCGAATTGTCTGGGAGGGGTTGATGTATAATACGGATGGGCGGGATCCATTTGAAATGAGCTTTTCCCGTTCCCAGGACAAGAAGGAGAGTCCCCGGGGCTCCCCCGAATCCTCGCCTTCAGTTACTACGCTTCCTACCTACTGGCCGTTTTCGCCAAGCCGGATGAATGCGCACATTTCGGGAAAAGTGCGATTCGGCAGTTTTGGCGGGGAGGCCGCATGGTGTGCGTTCGTCTTGAAGGGGGAAGAGGCAGAGCTGCAGTTTTCAGGGGCCCGAACGGGTTGGAAGAAGCGAATCCTGAACGGAACCAACCCGGAAACCGGCATATTGCGAATGAGCGAGGGAGACAGTTCAGAGTGGGAGTTCCGCAAGACTCTGACGCCCGATCGCATTGAATGGCGGGGAGTTGATCCCGCGTCTGGAGAAAATCTTGTCTTCTCCCGTCGCCGCGAAAACGACTACTTGAACGATGACTATCGAGTCGTTCCTGAATCCTGCCGATGGATGTACACGTCCGACCGGGATCAGCAGGTTTTCTATCAGGCAAAGCTGGGGCGGTTTCCCATTGCCTGGGAGCAGATGGTGGTAAAGACGATCAAGAAAGAGAATGGCCGTGTGAGTGCTGTCGTTCTGGCCCGGGCAGGAATGGAGGATGCGGTGTTCCGCTTCCAGCCACCGCGTCCCTTGAACCGGGTTCCCGTGGTGGAAGGGGCCGCTGTCAGAGCCAGAATCGATCCGCAGGGCCACAATTCAATGATGTTGATGACGATGGGTCCCCATGCCTATCGCGCCGATTCCCGCGGTATGTGGGAATTGTTGATGTCTCCAGCGAAAGGGAGCTTTGTCGGAAAGAATGAGCCTCGAATTGTCGTTCGGCCCGATTTTTTTGATCCGAGTTCACCTGCTCCTGAAGTGGGGTGGTGGATCGAGGCTGATATCATCGAATGGAATGAAGAAGCCGCGGGACCGGGGTCTCTGGAACTGGAATCGATCGATCTGAATGCGGTGAATCCGGAAAACGAGGACAGCCGGCAGATCGAGGCGGGACCTGTCGAACCCCGTGCCGATCAGAATTGGAAAGAAATTCCCAGTTGGGATTGGTTCTTCCGCGAACATCTGGATTCGGACGGCCCCCAAAAAACGATTCCTCTTCAGATGAGGGTTTGGTCGGCGGGGTAGAATCGTAACTGCATTGAGCGGAGAACCCCGGGTAACCTGAGGCAAGGATTCGTAAGCCTCGCCGAACTCCTTCGCGTTCAGCTGTGACTATTACCCAAAATACTCAGCCCACGAGCTTGAAGTCTCCCAGACTCGCACTTTCACCAGCCGTACTCCCGCCTGCAGGGGATAGTCGACAGATTGTTCTGAAAGATAGGCGGTCAGTGAATTCTGCAGATGGTGGAAAAATTCGCGGGCGAGCACTTCGGTCGTCGGGTCCTCATTTTCAAAACCGATAACTCTTTCGCCGTAGCGAGCTTTAAATTCCTCGAAAGCCGGGTCTTCGGTATTCATGCACATGGCATGATCGAAAGTATCCAGATACTCACCGATGAGCCGTTTCAACAGTTTGAAATCGCAGACCATCTCGCGCTGATCGAGCTCATCAGCTTCGAGAACACACTCGACCTTCCGGGAGTGGCCGTGGGGAAACTGACACTTGTCCGGATGCTTGCTGAGCATGTGTCCGTTTTCAATCTCGAATATTTTGCAAATGCGATAGGGCATGGCGTGGTTTGTGCTTTTCCTGTCTCTCGCATTCTGTGGCGAAAACAGCAAGTCAGGAAATTTCGGAACATTGTGCTTCCCGATTGCGGAGAGTGCGGGATTCCGTATTCTTTTCAGAACAAAAATTACACATGGGCCGAACATTAAAAGACGCAATCGGGATCAGCGACAAACCTGCACTGGCAGGGCAGGGCGATGATCCATTGGCAAAAGAATACATCAATCTCAAGCTGGCGGCGCGTGGGTACGCCATTGTCGGGGATGAGAAGGATTATCCTTTTCTGGAAATGGGACGGTCGCTTATCCAAAATTTCCAGGAACGACTTCGACTTTTAAAGAGCCACCGTTGCCCGGCGGATCGTCACATTTCGCAATGGTTGCGGGGCTATCTTGCTGAAACGGAAGTTTTTGCGAAGGATGAACCTTTTCTACCCGATGCTCTGGTTCTGGAGCGGCATGGGCTTTCCCGGCTGCTTTCGCTCCCTGCGAATGGGGACCGGTTTGAATCGGATATCGTGTCGAGCTACCGGTCCTGGCAGGGGGTCTGTCACAATCCGGCAAAAGATCGCCGGACAACCAAGGGGGTTTTCCACGTCGCCGAAGGAGGGCTTGCGATCGCTGATGACAAACTGAGTGTTCCCAAAGCGACTTTTGCTCATTTGTTGAAATCAGCGATGAATCCGCCGAAGGAGCTGATGACGATTCCCTTTACGAGCGGGGAAGAAGATCCGGTTCAGGCCTTTATTTCGATCCTGCTTCGTCCAGTGGTGAGTCCTGACGTTCCGGGATACTCGGTCGAACGAACCATGGAAACCCGCTTCTTTGCTCCGGGCAACCTGGTGAGTAATCTCGATTTCGTTGAATCCATTTTTGGAAATGCCGGGGATCCTTTTCTTCCGGAAAACGATGCCCGTCTCGACGTCGAGCATTGGACCGGGCATACCGGTTGTGTGGTTCTTGCTCCTCATCTCACCACGCTGAAAAAGAAGGATGTCGGTTTGCCTCACGTTTCGGAAGCGACCGAGAGTCAAAAGCAGGACGGCATGTGTTGGGAAAATGAGGACGAGCTCTACAACAATGGGACCGCTTTTAAAGTGACTGCGCGTGACACCAATGGAGTGGTCGTGACCCTCATCGCCGATAACTATTTTGGATACTGCAAGAAAGAGGTCAAAACTCAGCTCAGCTATGCGGCCAATCTCTACGGGCTCGCCGAGGAAGAGCATGCCGGTGGCGCGCTGGTGTTCCCGAGCTTCGATTTGGGCGAGGACTTTAATTTGAGCCAGTTTTTCCGGGAGGTGAATCACACCTTTGCCGAGGTCGTCCAGCAATATGGAGACCGCATGGAGCTGCATCCGGAGGGATACGGAACAGATCGGCTTTACCCTGACATTGTTTACGTGCCGGAAGATGCGCACATTGATCTTCACGATCAGTCGGTCTCCTGGAAAAAAGACGATGCGGTGCAGAAAATTCAGCTTCAACCCGGCCGGTCCTATGTTCTGCCGTCGGGATACAAAGTCGAAATGCGGAAACCGTCAGCTGGACAGCGCTGGCGTCTTGTCGGGACCAATGCTGAAGGCACATTCTGTCACAAGCCCTGTACGGTCTCCGGCGGAGGAAAATCGGAGATTTCCAAGTCTCTTGCAGACGCCATGGAGGAAGGTCCGGTCATCATGCCGAATTTCGACTCGGATATGTTTCTTGTAGAGCAACTTCTGAAGCGGGACTACGGCGATCGCTACAAGCAACCCAAGCGTGGCGGGGCGAAAAGTCGCGCGATTCTCGATCCGGAGCGTTCCCTGGGTTCCGTGGTTCGTCTCTTTTCGGAGAGTGAAAAATTCACGGATGAATACAACGATTTCATCAAGACGATTCCGCGGACGGTCCGGGATTTTATCCTGACTCTGAAGCGATACTGGAAGCAGGACTGGGGTAATGAGTGGCGCGACCGTTTCCACGTTGATAGCATCAACGGCGAGCCGGGAGTTCTCTTGAAATACCGTCTTGCTACGGTCATGACGCAGTATCTCCGGGTTGGCTTCTCGCAGGATGGATCCTGGCGGATGTTCGGTTTGCGAAAAGATTTTTCGCCGGCAACGAAGCTTCAGCGTGAGGATGACATTTCCGCATCGATCACCGTTCCTGCCAGTCAGCTTGACAGCAGCTTGATGCATCCGGATGTGGATTTCCCAAGCCACAAGTTCATCCATAACTGCGAGTACCGGCTTTTCCAACGTCCCGATGATGCGATTCACCGCGGCTACGACAAGCAGACTGAGATCGATTTTTCCAAAGGAGGAAACTTTTTCTCCAACTACGAGCCAAAGACTCGTGAAGAAGGCGTTGCCATGGCCGGGGACGCGATTCGCTTTGGCCATTTCACGGAGCCGATGCAGAACATGCTTCGTTCCTTTGCTTTTGCGGAAGAGGGTCCGGGTTATGTGGTGAGTTCGGCTCATCCGAGAATGGTGGATGGCAAGCCGAGTGAGAACCCGCGATACTTGCAGAACCGACCCGACCTGGAAAATCCCCGGGCTGAGTATCTGGCGGAAATGGGATCGCGTTTCTATCGTCGGATTCCCTTGGAAAAGCCGGTGCTGAGTCCGGTTCACGCGGTTCTTCCCGGAAGACGGAACAACCCTTCTGATCGCGAAGCAGGGATTCGTCCGCTCGCTGTTTATGGGCCGGTTCACTATCAGGAATTGCCGGAGCTGTTCATGGACTTTATCGCCAGTCTCACCGGGAAGTCGCCGTCGACGACTGGTGCAGGATCCGAGGGGGCTCTCACAAAGGGTCCTTTCAATGCGCTGCTTCCCATCATTGATTTGAATGCCGCACTGTTGAGCTACATCGTTTCCGGTTACGAAGGCTTCTCGACTGCAGCAGGTTATGTCGGGCCAAAATACAAGGTGGCTCACGACGTCAGTCTAGTCGTTCCCGAAATCTGGAGCCGGATGTTTTTGAGTGAACGCGAGCCGAAGTTTTTGATTGAAAACGGCTACCTCGAAAAAATTGAAGACTTCGATTACGAAGGGGGAACCATTGAAGCCAGTCGACTTGGTTATCGGATAACTGAGAGTTTCGCTCAGACCTTTTTCGGCCGGATGTTTGCCGAGCCCGGTAGTGTTTTCACTGAAGAAATGCTTCAGCCTGAGTTGCAGAGTATGGAGGATTATGTTGACGGGATACGCAACATTACCGAAACGCAGCAGCGGGTTGCGCAGAGTTATTTCAATGACGGCGGAATCGATCTTGCTGTTCCTCCGCTAAAGGCCCTGCTGAATATTATGGCGAACGGAGAGTTCGAAGGCAAATCGCTCCAGGATCCGGAAATCCGGGATTTGTTCGATCGTGAAAAAGTGATTTCCAGCGACTGGTACCAGGCGCGGCTTCAGGCGAAGGCAAAATTGCGATCAAGCGCGCTCAACAAGCACATCGTAGATCTTGAGGAATTCCTGCAGCGCGAACATTACGCCGGTGAAGCAGATCGTCTTGAATTGCACGCGCGTCTCGAAGGAACCCGGGATCGCTTGGCTGAAATGGAAAACAATCCCGAAGCTTACGTCGAGACTCTGCAGGGGACGATTGGCGTGGAGCCTTCGTTCTATGAGTGAAAACGATTCAGCCTGATTGCTCGGAAAAACCTTCTCCATCAAAGGGGAGGGTGAGTTCAGTTTTCCAGAGTGCTACCTGATAGCTTACCGATTCCGGCGAAAATAGTTCACCAGGCCTGCCGTCACACCGTCCGCATACTCCTGATAGATATTCTTGCGAAATACTCCTTTGAATTCCTGCAGTCCGCGATACTCACCTGCTTGAACCCGCGCATGAGTTTCTACGTGGTTCATGCAATAGGGCTCAAAGAAAATGACGGGGCAAAGGAACATCCGGTTGGCCAGGAGATTTCGTGACCAGAGGTAATCGTTGTCGTTAATTGATTTCCCGTTGGTGCCGTCGTAATAGGCGGCAGGCAAGTCGGTCTCGTCCTGGAGAGTGGAGATGATATCATCAGCGAGAGCGACCTCTTCGTAGTAGACGCGCTGTAAAATTCTGAGGAGCATTTCGAGGCGGGTGTCATCTTCGGCGACTTCGTAGGCCGCATAGCAGCCGTTGATAAGCAGGTGAAGGTGATTGCTCTTCCTGAAGGACGGGCGACTTCCCCAGGGCGAGGCGTTAAAGTGCAGGCACAGCGCGAGATCGGGTTTGAAGTTTTCATTCACCAAATCAGCCCGTGCCCGGATCTCACTGGAAATTGCGAACATTCGTTTGGCGGTCGCAGCAATGAGTCCTGAGGAAGGAGTTTTCCTTTTGCGAATCAGATAGGCGCGAGCTTCGTCGTGAAGGTCTTCGATCCGATCCGCAGTGACTGGATTTTCGGTCGCGCGGGTCAGGACGACGGTGGCGCCAAGTTGAGTCAGGTCCCGTTCCAGAATTTTAGCGACCTTCAAAGTCATGACGCCTTCTTCCACCGCGATGGTATCTTTGCCGATTTTGAAATGGCGATCGTCCCAGGTGGTCCACTCCCCGCCAATGTGACCGGGATCCACTGCAATGACCAGATCCTGTAGCGGCTTGGAAGAATTTTCCGGAAGATCGTTAAGCTCATTGGCAGGTCGCCAGAATCTTGATTTTACCTCCGGAATCTTATTCTCAGGTTTAAAACGCAGCTCATAATATCCAGCCTCGGGATAATTAGACTGCTTCATGATGAGCACCCGGTCGTGCCGGAATACCATGTAATCTTTGAAATCTCCGTCGTTCCTGACGTAACAGTGCCGAAGAAGATAAATGAACTCCTCGCGGCTCATGGATTCCTGATAAGGGTCGAGGCGGGTCCAGTCGGGGATTCGTCCCAGTCTGGCAATGTTTGGACTGGGGGCAGGAGCGACCGTTTCTTCTTTGGTGGCTTCCTTTTCGGTGCTTGGTTCTCCGCCATCACCGCTCGCAAAGCTTGTGAGCAGGGCGGGTGAACCGAGCAACTGACTGCCAATAATCAGGAGTGCAAAACGTTTTGCTGTGGATTTGATAAACAAAATAATTTTCCAGTTTCTCAAGCGAAGACCAGCCCCTATTAGTAAAACATGCTTCGCATTCTATTTCTAGGGGATATTGTCGGTGAACCGGGCCGCAAAGCCGTGTCTGCCCGGGTACCTGAAATCAAAAAAGAGCGGGAAATCGACTTCATTATTCTGAACGGGGAAAATGCAGCGGGAGGCCGCGGCATTACTCCGAAGATCAGTATTGATCTGCTGCGAACCGGGGCAGCGGTGATTACGACAGGAGATCACATCTGGGATCAAAAAGAAATTGTCGAGTATATTGACACCGAGCCGCGACTTCTGCGCCCGATCAATTACCCCGATGGAACTCCGGGGCAGGGGTCTATCGTGTTGAATACGGACAAGGGTCCGGTTGGAGTGATCAATGCTCAAGGGCGAAGTTTTATCCAGCCTCCTTTGGAAAATCCGTTTCTCACGGTGGAGGCAGAAGCTGTCCGACTTCGTGAAGAGGAGGGGGTTAAAGTGATATTTCTCGACATGCATGCTGAGACCACCAGTGAAAAAATTGCCATGGGCCGGTCGCTTGATGGTCTCGTTTCGGCTGTGGTCGGAACTCACACTCACGTGCAGACTGCTGATGAACAGATTTTCCCCGGTGGAACGGCGTTTCTCTGTGATGCGGGGATGTGTGGACCGGTCGAATCCATTCTCGGAAGGCAGATCGATCCGATCGTGGAGCGCTTCAAAAAATCCATGCCGCAACGTTTTCCTGTCGCTTCAGGAGTAGTCGGTTTACGCGGCGTTATCGTCGATGTGGATGAGGAGACCGGGAAGGCGATTCACATTGAAAGGTTTTCTGAAGACTATGACCCGTCACAAAGCCAATAGAATCCTCGATCTATCGATGATTTGGTGCCCCAGAATAGATTTTTAAATATTCGATAACTTTTTTTTGACAGACGTGCCCTGTAGAGTAGTTTTCGCGGCTAATTTCTACCCGAAGGGGGTTTAAGTCTCGTGGTTACCACTCGTAAAGGTGTGGCGCGGGATTTTCTGCCATTTCAGGAAGAGTTTAGTTGCCTGGGTTGCGAGACTTTTAGTCTTGGAAGCTCAAGGTGCTGAGAGGCTCTTGTAGCTCAGGGGTAGAGCACTTCCTTGGTAAGGAAGAGGTCATGGGTTCAAATCCCATCAAGAGCTCCATCTTAAGGTTAGAATCTCTTGGACTGAAAAGTTCGCAATAACAGACAGAAAATAGGCTGAAGAAAAAGAATTCGACAGCTGCCGGGCCACCTTAACGGGTGATCGATTTTACTTAAAAACCAACATATAACAACCACAGGACAATGGCTAAAGAAGCATTCGAACGTAACAAGCCGCACGTAAATGTCGGAACCATCGGTCACGTTGACCACGGTAAGACGACACTTACGGCAGCAATCACATCCACTCTTGCAGATCTGGGTTTCGCTGAGAAGCGTGCTTATGATGAGATTGATGGAGCTCCCGAGGAGCGTGAGCGCGGTATCACTATTTCGACCGCTCACGTGGAGTACGAGACGGATAGCCGTCACTACGCTCACGTGGACTGTCCCGGTCACGCCGATTATGTTAAAAACATGATCACTGGTGCTGCCCAGATGGACGGAGCGATCCTCGTCTGTTCCGCAGCTGATGGCCCGATGCCTCAGACTCGTGAGCACATCCTTCTTGCTCGTCAGGTTGGTGTTCCTGCTCTCGTGGTTTTCCTTAATAAGGTTGATCAGGTTGATGATGACGAACTTCTCGACCTTGTCGAAATGGAAGTTCGCGAACTTCTGAGCATGTATGAGTTCCCTGGTGACGATATTCCAATCGTTCGCGGTTCTGCTCTCAAGGCTCTCGAAGGTGATGCCGATCAGAAGGCTAATATTATGAAGCTGATGGAAGCTGTGGATGAGTACATTCCTCTTCCTGAGCGTCCTGTTGATCTGGATTTCCTCATGCCTATCGAAGACGTGTTCTCAATTGAAGGTCGTGGCACTGTTGCTACCGGTCGTGTTGAGCGCGGAATCGTTAAGAAGATGGAAGAAGTTGAGATCGTCGGAATTCGCGACACTCAGAAGACTACGGTTACTGACATCGAGATGTTCCGTAAGCTTCTTGATGAAGGTCGTGCCGGTGATAATGTCGGTCTTCTTATGCGTGGTCTGAAGAAGGATGACATGGAACGTGGTCAGGTTATCGCCAAGCCCGGTTCCATCACTCCTCACAAAAAATTCAAAGCAGAAGTTTACGTGCTGAGTAAAGATGAGGGTGGCCGTCACACGCCGTTCTTCAATAATTACCGGCCTCAGTTCTACTTCCGTACCACTGACGTGACCGGTTCTGTTACTCTCCCTGATGGAGTTGAAATGGTGATGCCTGGTGACAACGTCGCTATGGAAGTTGAATTGATCACTCCGATCGCGATGGAGAAAACGATCCGTTTCGCGATTCGTGAAGGTGGCCGTACCGTGGGTGCTGGACGTGTGTCCGACATCCTCGACTAAGTGCACTTGATTTTCAGGGGTTCCACTCGGTTTCGGCCGAGTGGAAAATCCTCAGAATAAAAATTTGGAGGGGATCCGGTAATCGGTTCCCCTCTTGTGCCCCCGGGACAAAAGGCAATATAGGGTAGTAGCTCAATTGGTAGAGTAGCGGTCTCCAAAACCGTTGGTTCCGAGTTCGAGTCTCGGCTGCCCTGCCATTTTGGGGTAAAATTGTAATAAGGGAGAACTCTGCTACTGTGGCGATTCTCTAACGAAACATCCGGATGATTAAGAAATTGGTAAGATACTTTGGGGAAGTAAAGGTTGAGCTTAAGAAAGCGACCTGGCCTTGGGATCCTAAGGAAAAAGGCGTCAAGAAATACAAGCAGCTCATCGATTCGACGATTGTCGTGATGATTGCTATGGTGTTGCTCGGTGCCTACGTTGCGGTGATTGATTTTGCGATGCGCAATGTAATGACCTTTCTGACTTCCGGATTTTAGATCTAAGCGAATAAACTCCCGAGCTATTCCTGTTTTTGACAATCTGTCATTCGAATCATTGGCCTGCCGCCTAATTCATTTAATTTAATTTAATGCCGACTATCCCGCCACCCGAAGAGCAATGGTATGTTGTTCATGTTCTCTCTGGACAGGAGCTGAAGGTGAGAGACAGCCTTCAGCGCCGCATGGAGTCTGAAGAAATGACCGACCTTGTTTTCGAGGTTCTCGTTCCTGAGGAGCGTGTGTCAGAAGTGAAGGCGGGAACTACGCGTGAAACCAAGCGGAAATTTTATCCCGGTTACATCATCATCAACATGCACCTGTTGGATGATAACAATAAGTTGATGGACCGGACCTGGTATTTTATCCAGGAGACTGATGGTGTGATTAATTTTGCCGGCACGAAAGACAAGCCGATTCCCATGCCGAAGCATGAGGTTGAAGGAATGCTTCTTCAGATTAAGGAGCGTGAAGGAAGTGTGAAGCCTGCTATTGAGCACGAAATTGGTGATTCTGTTTCCGTTTCCGATGGGCCGTTCCAGGGCCAGAACGGTGTGATCGCCGAGATCAACGAGGAAAAAGGCGAGTTGATGGTTTCTGTAAATATTTTTGGCCGTGAAACTTTGGTGCCATTGGAATACTGGCAGGTGGAGCGCAGCTGATTACCTGAGAAGAATTAAGGTTTTTTGCGAGCCTGGCACTGTTGGATCGAAGAGCTGACCCTGTGAAATCGCGAAGAAAGAATTTTTAACAAACAAACACGATGGCTAAAGAAGTAGTAAAACAACTGAAACTGCAGATTCCTGCAGGCCAGGCAAATCCGTCACCTCCTGTTGGTCCAGCTTTGGGTCAGGCCGGGGTGAATATCATGGATTTCTGCAAAGCATTCAATGCAGAGACACAGTCGAGCGCGGGCGATGTCCTGCCCGTCGTGATCAGCGTATACCAGGATAAGAGTTTCACATTCGTAACCAAAAAGCCACCAGCGGCACTCCTTCTTAAGAAGGCTGCGGGTATCGCTTCCGGTTCTGGTGAGCCTCACAAGGTCAAGGTGGGTTCTATCACAAAGGCTCAGCTGATTGAAGTCGCGAAAATCAAAATGGTTGATCTCAACACCAATGATGAAGAAATGGCCTGCCGCATCCTTGCGGGGACTGCTCGTCAGATGGGTCTTGAAATCGCCGACTGAATATTTTTGGCAATTCCGCCAATCTCAAAAAAAGCAGGAGGGCTTCAATTGCCCGTTTGAACTGCAAAAAACAAAATGGCTACAAAAAGAAGTAAACGATACGTGAAGGCCGCCGAAATGGTGGATTCAGAAAAGATCTATTCACTCGGTGATGCGGTTGAGTTGGTGAAGAAATTCCCGGCTCCCAAATTCGATCAAACGGTGACGATTTCATTCAAGATGGGTGTCGATCCCCGTCAGTCCGACCAAATGGTCCGTGGCACTTGCCCTCTTCCAAATGGTAGTGGTAAAGAAGTTACGGTTCTTGTTTTCGCTGAAGGCGAGGCGGCGACTCAAGCTAAGAATGCCGGAGCAGAGCATGTGGGCTACGAAAACATGCTCAAGGATGTTCAGGGCGGCTGGTTGGGATTTGATGTCGTGATTGCGACTCCTTCAGCAATGGCTGAAGTTCGGAAGCTTGGTCGTCAGTTGGGGCCGCGCGGTCTCATGCCGAATCCGAAGACCGGAACAGTTACTGATGATACTGCAGGAGCGGTCAAAGCGGTCAAAGCAGGTCGTGTTGATTTTAAGCTGGATAAGAACGGAAATATTGCTGTTCCGATCGGCAAGGCTTCCTTCGAACCTGCTCAGCTTCTGGAAAATGCACGAGCGGTAATCGAATCTGTTTCGGCAGCTCGACCAGCAACGGCTAAAGGAGTTTTTCTCGATGCTGGTGCAGTCTCGGGGACAATGACTCCAGGAATCAAAGTGGATCTCGCCGAGTGGCGCGCCACGATTAAATAATTTCTCGAGGTAGGTAAAATCCAAAAATAGAATTTCGAAACGATGAAAGAAATCAAACAAATCATCATCGATGACCTCCTTGAGAGCATCAACGATTCACCCTTTTTGCTGGTATCTGATTACTCTGGAATGACCGTTCCCGAGTTTGCCGAGCTGCGCGACAAGTTGACGGAAACCGGAGCAAGGTTTCAGGTCGCGAAAAACTCTTTCGTGAAAAGAGCTGCTGGTTCAGCTGAATATCCAGAGGAGCTTGTAGAACATCTCAGCGGTCAGACTGCGATCGTCACTGGTGATAGCGATGTTTGCGGTGCTGCTAAAGCCCTTAAGGAGTTCACGAAAACATCCAAAAAAGGGACGATGCGTTGCGGAGTTCTTGATGGAGAATTTCTCTCTCTGGATGAAGTGAATGCTCTCGCAGATCTTCCTTCCCGCGAAGTTCTCCTTGCTCAGTTTCTTGGAGTCCTCAGTCAGCCTGCGACGAAGCTCGCAACTGTTCTCAGTCAGCCCGGTGCCTCTCTTGCAAGAGTGCTTCAGGCCAAGAACGACAAAGGTTGATCCTTTCCTTTACGGAAAACTATTTTCAATAGAAAAACATTTTGAGCTCCCGAAGGTTCGGGGGCTCAATCATCAGATAAAAACAAAACAAACCGGGTTCCTTGTCGAGTGCTGAGCGTGGCGCTTTAATTTTTCGGAACGCTTTCCGAAGCGACGACACCCACCAAAAATATGGCTGATACAGACGCAATCGTAGAACAATTAAGTGGCCTCACGGTCCTCGAAGTAGCTGACCTTGTGAAAGCATTGGAAGAAAAATGGGGAGTCAGCGCTGCTGCTCCTGCCGCCGTGGCAGTTGCCGCTGGTGGTGGTGGCGAAGCCGCCGCAGAAGAGAAAGACGAATTCGACGTCGTTCTTACTTCCTTTGGCCAAAACAAGATCGCTGTCATTAAAGCGGTTCGTGAAGCGGTCTCCGGGCTCGGTCTTGCCGACGCCAAGAAGATCGTTGAAAGTGCTCCCGAAACTCTGAAAGAGGCAGCATCCAAAGACGAAGCGGAAGAAATGAAGAAGAAACTCGAAGAAGCCGGTGCAACGGTGGAACTCAAGTAATTCTCTTAAATTCCTTTAAAAACCACCTCGGTCTTTACGGCCGGGGTGGATTTTTTTGAAAAAAAGATAAGAAAAATCTTGAATTAGGCGTAATAAGTCCGGAGCGAGTGGATAAAAAAAGTAAAAAGTCGTAGTTAAGAGGGCGAATCCTGACCGTTTCGATGCGGTCAGGCTTCGTCGTCTTTTGATTGGAGGCGGTTCGAAATTACTTTTGGTGGTCATTGTGTACAGGTGTCTCTGCGCCTGTACAATGGGCTGTCTTGGCTAAATTCGGGTCGACTTTGGACGGATCAATCACGACGAGCGAGAGACCAATCAACATAGTGCCCATATGTCAGCAGTAGCAAAAAAACTGGAGCGAAAGCAATTCGGTAAAATCGAAGAGGCGATCGAAACGCCGAATCTTATCGAAGTTCAACTGGACTCCTACAAAGAATTCCTCCAGGAGGAAACTGAACACAAGGATCGTGATCCCATCGGTCTCCAATCTGTATTCAAAGAGGTCTTTCCGATCCAGAGTTATGACGAGAAGTTTACTCTGAGCTTCGTGAAATATGAAGTGGGAGAGCCCAAGCTCACCGCTCTTGAGTCTCTTCGCGACGGGGAAACTTTCAGTGCTCCCCTTTATGTGACTTTTGCTCTCACTGATGAGTCGGGCACCAAAGAGGAGCGCGTCTATATGGGCGAGCTTCCTATGATGACTCTTCGCGGAACTTTTGTTATCAACGGCGCTGAGCGTGTTGTTGTTTCCCAGTTGCACCGTTCGCCTGGTGTCTGTTTCGAAACGAACCTTCACCTCAATGGTAAAGTGCTTTACGGTTTTCGTATCATTCCTGACCGCGGTTCCTGGATGGAAGTTCAGTTCGATACCAACGATCTTCTCTATGTTTATCTGGATCGCCGCCGTCGCCGCCGGAAGTTTCTCGCTTCGACGTTTCTTCGCGCCATTGGGTTTCCGACAGATGAAGACATCATCAAGCAGTTTTACGACATCGAGAAGCTGAAGGTCGATCCCAAAGTTGATGAGGCCGATCTTGCTAACAAAATTATTTTTGAAGATGTTCTCGATGGGGAAATGGTAGTGGCGAAAGCCTACGAGCCACTGACTCTCGCAACCATCACGCAACTGCATGCGCTCGGAGTGAAATCACTTCCTGTGGTGAATGCTTCTCACGATGATCTCCTCATTAAGTCTCTTAAGAAGGATCCGGCAACCAATGAAGAGGAAGCTCTTAAAGACATTTACAAGCGCCTTCGTCCCGGTGATCCGCCAACCGTGGCAAACGCTCGTGCGCTCCTGAAGCGTCTCTTCTTTGATCCGAAGAAATATGACCTCACTCGTGTGGGTCGTTACAAAATCAATCAAAAGCTCGGCGTTGGAGTCGATCCTGATACCCGCGTGGTAACTCCGGATGATTTCCTTGCCGCTACAGCTTACCTGCTTGGTCTTCGTCGCGGGGAAGGTGTTTTAGATGACATCGATCACCTTGGTAGTCGTCGTATCCGTGCGGTTGGTGAATTGCTCTCCAATCAGTGCCGCGTTGGTCTTGCCCGGACAGAGCGTCTCGTAAAAGAGCGGATGACTCTTTTTGATGTGAACCTCGACGGAATGACTCCATCGAAGCTCGTGAACCCGAAGGCTCTTGCTGCTGTGGTTCGTGATTTCTTTGGTCGCTCTCAGTTGAGTCAGTTCATGGATCAGATCAACCCGCTCTCGGAGTTGACTCACAAACGTCGTCTTTCCGCTCTCGGGCCTGGCGGTCTTAACCGTGATCGTGCCGGATTCGAAGTCCGTGATGTTCACCCGTCCCACTACGGACGGATTTGCCCGATTGAAACACCGGAGGGTCCTAACATTGGTCTTATCAACTCGATGAGTTGTTATGCGCGGATCAATGAATTCGGATTTATCGAAACTCCCTACCGGGTTATCACCAAGGGTAAGGTTTCCAAGAAAATCGAATACCTTACTGCGGATCAGGAAGAAAGTTACCTCATCGCTCAGGCTAATAACCGGATCGATGAAAAAGGAGTTTTCGAAAATGCTCAGATTACAGTGCGTCACCTCGGTGAGTTCATTGAAGTCGAGCCTGAGCAAGCTGCTTACATGGATGTTTCTGCGAAGCAGCTGGTATCGGTTGCTGCGAGTCTGATTCCTTTCCTTGAGCATGATGATGCGAACCGCGCACTCATGGGCTCTAACATGCAGCGCCAGGGCGTTCCGCTTCTGATTTCCGAATCTCCGTATGTCGGAACGGGAATGGAAGCAAAAGTGGCCAAGGATTCCCGTTCGGTGGTTGTCGCCGAAGGAAACGGGGTCATTGCCGCTGCAACTGCTGAAATCATTATCGTTTCTTCAGACGGTGAACTTCCCTGCTCGGAAGCTCAGTTCCTGACCAACCCGCTGAAGCTGAAAAGCGACAAGGCGAATGGCCTCTACGTATACCCGCTCCGGAAGTTCATGCGTTCCAATGCAGGAACCTGCATCAACCAGAAGCCAATTGTTCTGAAAGGTCAGAAGGTCAAAGCTGGCGAGGTTCTCGCTGACGGTCCAAACACTGAACACGGTGAGCTTGCTCTCGGTCGGAACGTGCTGGTCGCGTTCATGCCCTGGAATGGATACAACTTTGAGGATGCCATCGTGATTTCCGAGCGAATCGTGAAAGAAGATGTTTATACTTCTATTCACATCGACGAGTTCGACATCGGTGCTCGTGATACCAAGCTCGGCCCTGAAGAGATTACGCGAGACATTCCGAATGTCGGTGAAGAAGCCCTAAAGGATCTCGGTCCTGACGGTGTGATTCGCATCGGTGCCGAAGTGAAGCCCGGAGATATTCTTGTTGGAAAGATTACTCCGAAAAGCGAAACGGAACTGGCTCCTGAAGAGCGACTCCTCCGTGCGATTTTCGGTGAAAAAGCTGCTGACGTGAAAGACACCTCGCTACGGGTGCCTTCCGGTTGTGTCGGTATTGTGATGGACGTTCGCGTTTCTTCACGGAATGCCACCAGCAAGGACAAGGTTGATCCTAAGGAACAACAGAAGCAGCAGAAGCAGATCATCGAAGAGCACAAGCGCCGTCACGAAGAATTGACGGAGCAGCTCACCGAGAAGCTTTCTGATATTCTCCTCGGAGAGAAGATTCCTCTGGATGTGGTCAATGGCCGCACCGGTGAGATCATTATCCCGGCGAATCGGAAGATTACGAAGACTCTGCTTCGCAAGTTGGCTGACAATTACTCCAACATCGAGATTGATCCGAGCCCGATTCGGAACAAGATCCTCGACATCATTTCCAGCTACGAACAGAAGTTTGCAGATGTGGATATGGAACGGGAACGTCAGTTGGACCGCATTGAGTCCGGCGACGAAGTCGATCCAGGTGTTATCAAGCAGGTGAAAGTTTATGTCGCCAAGAAGCGTAAGCTTTCTGTCGGTGATAAAATGGCTGGTCGTCACGGAAACAAAGGGGTGGTTGCAACCATCGTTCCGGAAGAAGACATGCCCTTCCTCGAAGACGGAACTCCAGTTGATATCTGTCTGAACCCTCTCGGTGTTCCAAGTCGGATGAACGTCGGACAGGTTTTGGAAACGCACCTCGGTGTAGCTGTGAAAGCGCTCGGCTTCAAGGTGGCGACTCCTGTGTTTGACGGAATTCCTGAATCCACGATCGTCGAGTATCTCAAAGAAGCGAAAGCGAAGCCGGGATTCGAATGGATCGGCACGAATGGTAAATCACAACTTTACGACGGTCGCACCGGTGATCCGTTCTATCAGGAAGTTGTGGTCGGTATCATTTACATGCTGAAACTCGGTCACCTCGTGCAGGACAAAATCCACGCACGTGCCGTCGGTCCTTACTCGCTCGTTACGCAGCAGCCTTTGGGTGGTAAAGCCCAATACGGTGGTCAGCGTTTCGGAGAGATGGAGGTCTGGGCTCTCGAAGCCTACGGCGCCGCTTACACTTTGCAGGAACTGCTCACCGTTAAATCGGATGATGTGCAGGGCCGGACCCGGATTTACGAATCCATTGTCAAAGGGGATAACACCCTAGACGCCGGAACTCCTGAGTCTTTCAACGTGTTGATCAAAGAGATGCAAAGTCTCGGCCTCGACGTCAAAGTCGGTTCCACCGACAGGTCGCCTGAAGAGATTCTCATCGAAAGTCTCATCGCTTCTTAATTATCCATTCTGTTTTTCCTGTATTACCAACCTTAGCTACCTAGAACTGTGTCTGTCCCATCTTTAAGTTCTGAAACCCATCTCGACGAAATCTTCGGCCTTGAGCGCAAGTCCGACAGTTTCGATCACGTGCGCATTACTGTCGCAAACCCTGAAACGATTCGTTCGTGGAGTCAGGGTGAGGTGAAAAATCCTGAAACCATCAACTATCGGACTTTCAAGCCCGAGAAAGGTGGGCTTTTCTGTGAGCGAATTTTCGGTCCTACCAAGGACTGGGAATGTGCCTGCGGAAAATACAAGCGTATCAAACACAAAGGAACTGTCTGTGACCGTTGTGGCGTTGAAGTGACCTTGAGCCGCGTTCGTCGTGAGCGCATGGGGCACATCGAGCTCGCCGTGCCGGTTTCCCACATCTGGTTTTACAAGTGTATGCCTTCGCGGATTGGTCTCATGCTCGACATGAGTGCCCGTCAGTTGGAGCGCGTTATTTATTACGAAGATTTCATCATCATCGATCCGGGCAACACGCCTCTTGAGGCCGGTCAGCTTTTGACTGAACTTGAATACCGTGATGCCCAGGAAGAGTATGGCACCGAAGGCTTCCAGGCCGGAATGGGCGCGGAAGCGGTCCGCGATCTGTTGAGCCGTGCTGATCTTCCTGCTGTCATCGAAGAGTTGGAAGAAGCCATGACCAAGACCCGCTCCAAGCAGGTCCGGAAAAAACTCGCCAAGCGTCTCAAGCTTGCTCAGGGTTTCCTCGGTTCGAAATCACGCCCTGAGTGGATGATTCTCGAAGTGCTTCCTGTGATTCCACCGGACCTTCGTCCGCTGGTTCCATTGGAAGGTGGACGTTTCGCGACTTCCGATTTGAACGACCTCTATCGTCGTGTCATCAACCGGAACAACCGTCTCAAGAATCTTCTCCAGCTCAAAACTCCGGACGTCATTATCCGGAATGAGAAGCGGATGCTTCAGGAAGCGGTCGACGCCCTTTTTGATAATGGTCGTCACGGTCGTGCTGTTACCGGTGCCGGTAATCGTGCTCTGAAATCACTTTCCGACATGCTCAAAGGTAAGGGCGGACGTTTCCGTCAGAACCTTCTTGGTAAGCGTGTTGATTACTCCGGTCGTTCCGTCATCGTGATTGGACCAGACTTGAAACTTCATCAGTGTGGTCTTCCCAAGAAGATGGCGCTGGTTCTTTTCGAGCCGTTCATCATTCGTCGACTCAAAGAACTCGGCTACGTCCACACCGTTCGTTCTGCGAAGAAACTCATCGAACGCAAGACGCCTGAGGTTTGGGACATTCTTGAAGAAGTTACCAAAGGTCACCCCGTTCTCCTGAACCGGGCACCGACTCTTCACCGTCTTTCGATTCAGGCGTTCGAGCCTGTCTTGATTGAGGGATCTGCGATTCGGGTTCACCCTCTCGTTTGTACTGCGTATAACGCTGACTTCGATGGCGATCAGATGGCTGTTCACGTTCCGCTTTCAGTCGAGGCTCAATTGGAAGCCCGCATGCTGATGCTGGCACCGAACAACGTTTTCACTCCTTCCAGTGGTAAGCCAATTACGACGCCTTCTCAGGATATTACCCTCGGGTCCTACTTCCTGACCTATTGCCGTCAGATTCCATTGCGCGATCCTGATCTGGAACCCAAGCTGCCACTTTTTGCTGACACGACAGAAGTCGAGTTCGCGGTAGCCAACCGTTCCATCGACATGCACGATCCGATCCGGATGCGGAATCCGGACTTCGGTCTCGACACCACTTACGGTGATAAAGAGCGTAAGATCATCATCACGACTGCTGGCCGTGTTCGTTTCAACGAAATCTGGCCGGATAAAATTGGTTTCTTCAATGAGACCATCGCTAAGAAGCAACTTTCCGATATTATTTGGCGTTGTTACCAGGCAGTCGGACAGGACGGAACGGTTGAGTCTCTCGACAAGTTGAAGTCTCTCGGATTTAAAGAAGCGACTCGTTCGGGTTGTTCTGTCGGTATTTTCGACATGATCATTCCAGATGAAAAAGCGGTCGAAGTTGATATCGCTACTGCTGAAGTTCAGAAAGCGAATGATCAGTATCGTTCCGGTGTTATCACCAACAAAGAGCGCTACAACAAGATTGTTGATATCTGGACACACGCCGGTGACGAGATCACCAAAGCGCTTTTCCGCAACATCGAGCACAACGAAGGCAAACACCTTCCAAGTCCGTTGTTCATGATGGTCGACTCCGGTGCCCGGGGTAACCGTCAGCAGATTAAGCAGCTTTCCGGTATGCGTGGACTGATGGCGAAACCTTCCGGTGAGATTATTGAACGTCCGATTATTTCGAACTTCCGTTCTGGTCTTTCCGTGTTGGAATACTTCATCTCCACTCACGGTGCCCGTAAAGGTCTTGCTGATACCGCTCTGAAAACTGCGGATTCCGGTTACATGACCAGGAAGCTCGTCGACGTAGCTCAGGATGTGATTATCACAGAAGAAGATTGTGGCACTGCCAACGGTATTCTCGTGCAATCCATCTACGAAGGTGATGAAGAGGTCGTTGACCTTAAGACTCGTATTTACGGTCGTGTTGCTGCTGAGAAAGTCATCAACGGTGAAGAGACTGTAGTGAAGCCGGGCCAAATGATCGACGAAGATGTCGCTCTGCGCCTCTACAACATCGGTCACGAACAGCTCAAAATTCGCTCCGTTCTTACTTGTGAGAGCCGTCGCGGTTGTTGTGCAAAATGTTACGGCATGAACCTCGCGACGAACGTGATGGGTAAAATCGGTGAAGCTGTTGGTATTATTGCTGCGCAGTCCATTGGTGAGCCCGGAACGCAGTTGACGATGCGTACTTTCCACGTTGGTGGGGTTGCTTCTTCGAGTTTCAAACAGCCTATCATTAAGGCGAAAGATAAGGGAACCGTTCACTACAACGACCTCCGCACTGTTGAAACTGTCGACGGAACCTGGGTTGCGTTGAACAAGAACGGAACTCTTTCGGTTCATGATAAAGACGGACGCGAGCTGGAGATGTACAACATCGTCAGTGGTTCGGTCATTAATGTTCCTGACAATGGCACCGTCAAGAAAGGCGAGACCATTGCGGTATGGGATCCATACAACGTTCCGGTGATCACGGAGAAAGCGGGTAAAATTAAATTCCGCGACATGATCCAGGGCATTACGCTCGACACCGAGATCGATAAGGAGACGAATATCAAAGGTCTGGTCGTTATTGAACACAAAGAGGATTTGCACCCGCAGGTCACCATCGTGAACACCAAAGGCGAAGAGCTTTCGACTTACTCGATTCCAACAGGTGCTCACCTGTCGGTGAAAGAGGGACAGAAAGTGAAAGCCGGTCAACAGCTGGCGAAGACTCCTCGTAAAGTTTCCGAAACGAAAGATATTACCGGTGGTCTTCCCCGGGTGGCCGAGCTTTTCGAAGCACGGAAGCCTAAGGAGATTGCTGAAATCGCTAAAATCGACGGTGAAGTTTCTCTCGGTGGAACGGTTCGCGCCAAGCGTAAGCTTCTGGTGACGGATCCTGAAAGTGGCGAACAGGAAGAACACTTGATTCCCCTTGGTAAGCAATATCTCATTCAGGAAGGTGATACGGTTTCAAAAGGGCAGAAGCTCACTGACGGATCAGTCTTGCCGCACGATATTCTCGACGTTCTCGGACCACACGCGCTGATGGCGCACCTGGTTCGCGAAGTGCAGGAAGTTTACCGCCTCCAGGGTGTGGAAATTAACGATAAGCACATCGAGATCATCGTCCGCCAGATGCTTCGTAAAGTTCGGATTACCGAGCCGGGTGACACCACATTTTTGTGGGGTGACCAAGTCGAGAAAACGACATTCGAAGCGATCAACGCAGAGATGGATGAGCAAGGTGGTAAGCCTGCTGAAGGTGAGCCGGTTCTTCTTGGTATTACCAAAGCATCGCTCGAAACCGATTCGTTTATCTCCGCTGCTTCTGTCTCTTATACACATCTGACGCTGCCGACGAAGAGGATAGTG
>CAJXQE010000104.1 GCA_913058215.1 uncultured Verrucomicrobiales bacterium | reverse complement strand
GAGATCAGCCTCGGTCTCGTGGGCTCGGAGATGTGTATAAGAGACAGGGAGATGGTTTCAGAAAATCTTTGCCCCTGCCCGAAAACCGAACCGAAGCAAAAAGTGATCGCCGCACAGAGAAAAAGAAAATGAGATCGCATCGCTCCACTATCCGGCCAGTTCAACCCTTGTGGAAAGTGACGCAATCCGGTGCGGTCCCCAACTATTTTGCTTTTCGCTTCTCCTCCTGCTCGGCCCTTTTCTTCACATCTTTGGGATGCTTGGAAAAGGATTCGAACACATCCCCCACCACTTTATCGGCAAGCTTTCCCAGATGGCGCAAAATCATGGCTTCAGCTTCGTGGGTGAGCGGAGAACGATTTGGCTCATAACCACCAACCTTGTAGGAATCCGCAGTCGCGATGTAGCCAAGATTGCCGTTGGAATATCCGACAATGATCGGAATCGCCCGGTCCGCGATCGCCTTTTCCAGCTTGAAACCAAATTCAACCATCGGCTCACCCGGCATGCTGAGCAGGAGATACGGCCCGATCTTCATCGCCATTAACTCTGCTTTCCGATCCTCCTCTTTTCCCGGAAGCGTCACCACCTCGCTCGCCACTTTGATTTTGTAAAAGGATTCACGGTCCGCGAGTTTTTCCCGGGTCACATTTCGCGCGAGCGCCCGAACAACGGCTCCCCCGAGATCGCGACCGGCCCATTGGATGTCCGCTTCGTCCGCGCAGCGATAAGGATAGCCGGGAAGATTGGGGCGAATGTCACCGGCACAGCCCTGGAGGAACATCGAACTGGTTTTATTGCCATAGCACATTTCGACGAAGGTCTGCGCTTCGCCCGGAAAGTCTGCGCTCATTTTGGGGAATCCGCCGGGATAAGGCTGCGAGCCCTTGTCCCCCCAGGTGAAGAAACAAGGATGACACACTGCATGCATCAAGACCGCAACCGGAGTCAGCGATTTTCCATCGTCAAATCGCAGGACTTTCACCCGCGGATCATTTGGTCCTTCCTTGTTGAGGCTGACCACCGCGCGTCCATCGATCACTTTGCGTCGATTGATTCCAAAACCGATTTCATCTTCGTCGTAACCGACCGTAACCGTTTTCATATCGGCTGCGGCCTCTTTTGCCGCCACCCCGAGTTTTTCGATCAGCGCAGATGCCCAACGCAGATGCTCCACATATCCCGGCCCCGAATGATTGTGCGAAGCGGAGATCATGATGTTCTCCATGGGAACGCCCGACTCTTCGGAGATTCGAACACGGGCTTTTTCCACCATCGCTTCCCAGGCACCGATCGTGTCCATCGTCACGATGGCCGCTTTGGTTTCTCCATCATCGAGGATCAATACCCCGGCCCGCAAAGGATCGCGCACGCCATTGACCTCCCGACGGTGTCCGATCACCGTCATGCCTTTAACGTCAGAGGGAGTGATGTCGATTTTGGCAACGCCCGCCTTGAGATTTGAAATCGCTGGAAATTGTCCGTCTACTGCCTCCTGAGCTGAGACTAATCCAAGGAGCGAGAGAGCGATTACGAAAATGGTGAGCCTGATCATCGCTTTTAAGAATATTCGGACGGACCATCATCGACAAGAGTATCTGCTTACGTTATTCCGTCGAAGTGCTTCGCCGCAAATCCCTACGACCATCCGCACCGAACCATTCTCATTGTCCTTATAGGATCGGATTTGCAGTAGGGGAAAACCGTTACCGACAAACCTTCCTTCACTGAGTTCATTCGCTGACAATTCTCTCACTCAGCATCCCTCCGAAGCTGTCCTGACAGAGGACCTGTATTCACCCACCGAAAAATGAAGAAACTGGTTTCCCTTCAGCCGGGAATGATATACTGCATCCGGAAACTCGTTGTGGAAATTGGTAGAAATTCCCCTCAGCGGCAGCGACGGATATACCAATGGATGATCATCAGAGGAGTGAGGTGGCTCGCGCAGCCCCTTGCAACGATGGCAGCACTTTGGCAGATGTGTTGCAGCAGGCCGGTCTTCCCCTCCCGTCAGGTGAGAGGCTCCCGTTTCTTGAACATGAAATAGAGGATTCGATCGGTGCCCGCTTCGCCAAAGTGGTAAGTCTGGTTCCCGGGAGAATCGCCATTGATCTGAACACCGGGCAGATCACCTATGCCGATCTCTACGATCAAGTGCTTTCCCTCGCCTCTCAAATCGAGGACTCGAATCCCGGTTCAACTCTACCGGTCGCTCTCTATGGCCGGACCGGCATCACCATGATAGCCGCCATGTTTGCCTGCTTTCATTTGGGACGCCCCTATGTATTTATCGATCCGAAGCAACCTGATCGAAACATTGATTTCCTTCTGAAAGATACCAAATGCGACGGGATAGCGATTTGTGCCGATGACAAGGCCGCAGAGGTCCGGCTGAGTGCAATGTCCGGAGAAAGGGAGGAACGCAGGCTTCTCCTCCTCGATCCCACCCGGCAGAGTGAATCGAACCGCGACGTGGAAAACAGAGCGGGCCCGAACAGTCTCGCCTACATCATCTACACCTCTGGTTCCACCGGTTCCCCGAAGGGGGTGCCACAGTCTCAACTGAATGTCCTGGCAGACATGCAAAGACAATGTCGTGACCTGCTTGTTAGCGTAGAAGATCGCTATGGACTCCTCTATCCATTGGGAAGCAGTGCGGCGATTTGTCACGTGGGAGGAGCTCTTCTCAATGGAGCCACCCTTTGTCCCCTCGATCTGGGTCGGTCGAACCTCCATGACCTTCGCGACTGGCTGGAGGAAAAATCCGTAACTATTCTCGATATTAATGTTTCCACCTTCCGACAGTTCTCCCGACTTCTGGAAGGATCGCAGAACTTTCCCCGGCTCCGCATTCTGGCTCCCGGCAGTGAGCCTGTTCATCTTTATGACATCGAGATTTACCGCTCTCTTTTTTCGGACAACTGTGTATTGCAGAACGCCTTCGGGACCAGTGAAACCCGGACCGCTACCCAATATTATTACCATAAGAACGCCCGTCCCATCGCGGAAGGGGAACGCGTCACCATTGGGTCACCGGTCGAAGGAAAGGAGATCCTTCTCCTTGATGAATCAGGTAAACCAGCTGCCACAAGTGAACCGGGCGAAATGGTGATCAGAAGCCGGTTCGTTGCGAATGAATATTGGAACAACCCGGAAGAATCAGAAGAGCGATTCCGACAGGATCCGGACGATCCGGAATACATTCTTTATCACACCTGCGACCTCGCCAAACGTCTCGAGAGCGGTCACCTGATTCACCTGGAGCGCAAAGATTTCTCCACTAAAATCAGGGGATATCTCGTCAATTTCCCGGAAATTGAAAAGGTGCTGCGTAATCATCCTTTTCTCGAAGACGCCGTGATTACAGGAGTAAGCGACCCGGAAGGCGGAACGTCGATTGCCGCATTTGTGATTCCGCGTCCGGGCTGTGATCCCAAATTGCCCTTCGACTTCTCTCCCTGTCTTCGCGAAAACCTTCCGGACTACATGTGGCCCCAACGATTTCATTTTCTAGATGAATTTCCGTTGTTACTGAATCAGAAGATCGACTATCGCCGACTGAGAGAGCAGAGCGAAAAGAACCTTCTCAAACGGTTTGGTTTAAAAGCAAATCCGGCTGGTCTTGACCAGAAACCCGGTGGGACAAACTCCGTATGGGAAAACAGAATTTTACAGCTCTGGAGAGAGTTGCTCCAGGTGGACGCAATCGGAATTCACGACGATTTTGTGGTACTCGGCGGAGACTCTCTTCGCGCTCTCACTCTCTTTGCCCGGATCGAAAAAGAATTTCAGGTGGCGTTTACCGCCGTCGATGTCTTCGAGGCCTTCACCGTCGCCTCTATGGCGGAACGTGCTGCGAAGCTGGAAGTAGTAAGCACCCCGAAGGAGAAGGGAACTGAATTCCTGATTCCTCTCAAGCCGGGAAAGTCGCCGGGCACTATATTCATGTTTCCCGGCGGCTGGGGGGGAGACCTCGAGATCATAACCTTTGCGGGTATTGCAAGGCTTTTGAAACACGACCGCAAGGTGTTCGGAGTGAGATCACGGGCCCGGGATCCCGAGTGGATCGCGAATCCGGCAGGTGGTAATTTGAAATCCCACCTATCGGCCCTGATCCCGAAATTGAAGGATGCAGCCTCCACCCCGGGACCCGTTACCATCATCGGGGAATGTCTGGCCGCGGTTATTGCGGTCGAATCCGCCTGCAGACTTGAGAAAGCGGGAGTCGAAATTGATAAGCTGATCCTGCTGGATCCATGGACTCCGGAACGTCGGTTCTTTCCGCCTCTGCAAGGTCAAAATGAATTCGGTGAGGAAGTACCCCCGGGAGTCCAGCGATACTACACCATGGTAAAACGCGCCCGGAATTCACGGGCCAAAAGCAATATCCATCTCGTTACCCTGACTGACACTTTGAGAATCCAGGGAACGATCCGTCATTGGAAAAGAAAGACTTCGGGATGCCTCCACCTTCACAGCCTCGAAAGTAATCATGATGCCTTCATTCGGGAAGATGCAGCGAAAACATCTCTCCTGATCGAATCAATTTTGAACGGGAAAACATGACAAAATCGGTTCCTGACCGTTTTTCTCTTTGCTGAAATTTCATCTTTCCTTAGTATGGGGTGACCTCCTCCCCGCCATGCCTGCTGATCCGTTTATCCACCTTCACCTCCACACTGAATACTCGACTCTCGACGGGGCGGTGCGGATCAAGGATCTCATGAAGAAAGCCGAGCGGCTCAAGATGCCGGCGGTCGCGATGACGGATCACGGAAACATCTTTGGCGCGATCGATTTCTACCAGGCGGGAAAAGCAGCGGGAATCAATCCGATTATCGGATGCGAGGCTTACTTGACTCCTCCGGGCGTTTCGATGCTCGACAAAAAAGCCGAGCCGGTGACGATTTCCGGCGGCGGGAAGCAGAAGAAGAAACGGAATTCTCACATCACCCTGCTGGCGCAAAACAACGCGGGCTACGCCAACCTGATGAAGCTGACCTCGAAAGGCCACCTCGAGGGGATGTATTACAAGCCGCGGATCGACAAGGAATTGCTGGCCGAACACTCCGAAGGGATCATCGCCATGAGCGGTTGCATCAATGGTGAGGTCAATCAGTTGATCCGGAATGAAGATCTCGATGGCGCCCGCAAGAGCATCGGTGAATTCGTCGACATTTTTGGACGCGACAATTTCTATCTCGAAGTCCACGACCACGGAATGGAGGAACAGGCTCTCTGCACGAAGCAAATGATCGAATTTTCTAAAGAATTTGATCTCGATCTGGTCGGTGCCAACGATGTCCACTTTCTCAATCAGAAAGATCACGATGCACATGACATCATGATTTGTATCGGTACCGGTTCGCTTCTTTTTGATGAGAAACGAATGCGTTACTCGCCGGAGGTCTACATGAAGACGACCGCCGAGATGACCAAGCTTTTCAAAGATGTCCCCGGCGCGGTCCGCAACACCCTTGTCATCGCTGAAAAGTGCAATGTCGACATCCACCTCGATTCGACCAGCTCGGCGAAATACCCGCAGTTTGAATCTCCCGACGGAAGCCCGCGCGAAGCCTACTTTCGCAAGGTGTGTTTTGAAGGCCTCCAATGGCGATACGGGGAACGAGCCGGCCAGGACGAAGAGCTCCGGACCCGTCTCGATTACGAGATTGGAGTCATGGAAAAGATGGGCTTCGTATCTTATTTCCTCATCACCTGGGACTTTGTAAAATGGGCCAAAGACAACGGCGTTCCGGTGGGTCCAGGTCGGGGTTCGGCGGCGGGATCGATCGTTGCGTATGTCCTCGGAATTACGGATATTTGCCCGCTGCGATTCGGCCTCATTTTCGAGCGATTCCTCAATCCGGAACGTGTTTCCCCTCCCGATATTGATATCGATTTTTGCCAGACCCGGCGGCCTGAAGTCATCGACTACGTGCGTCAGAAATACGGCGAGCGCGCCGTTTCCCACATTATTACCTTCGGAACGATGGGCGCAAAAAGTGTGGTCCGCGATGTCGGACGGGTCATGGGACTGAGCTTCACCGAAGGCGATCGCGTCGCCAAGATGATTCCCAACGAACTCAACATCACTCTATCTGACGCCAGGAAAAAGAATCCGGAACTTCGCGCGGAACTCGAAAACAACAGCACCCTCAACGAGTTATGGAAATACTCCACCTTCCTTGAAGGGCTTACCCGCGGCACCGGTATCCACGCTGCAGGTATCGTGATCGGTGACCGGGATTTGACGGACTACGTGCCCCTGGTGCGCGGGAAAGAGGGCGAGGTAGTGACTCAGTTCGCGATGAGCCCGCTCACCGAACTGGGAATGTTGAAGATGGACTTTCTCGGTCTGAAAACCCTGACCGTGATTCAGGACGCGCTCGATCTCATTCATGTCCATACCCCGGATTTCGACATGGAGAAAATCGGCCTCGAAAACGAGGCAGCCTTCGAGCTATTGAACCGGGGAGAAACTGTCGGAGTGTTCCAGTTGGAATCCGGCGGAATGATGAATCTTTGTCGTCAGTTTCAGGTGGACCGGATTGAAGACATCATCGCCCTGATCGCCCTCTACCGTCCCGGTCCGATGGACCTCATCCCCGATTTCATTGACCGGAAGAAAGGGAAGAAAAAGGTCACCTATCTCCATCCGCTTCTGGAAGAAGCGAGCGAAGAAACCTACGGGATTCTTATCTACCAGGAGCAGGTGCAGCGCGCAGCAAACCTTCTCGCCGGTTACAGTCTCGGTGATGCGGATATTCTCCGGCGGGCCATGGGTAAAAAGAAACTCTCCGAGATGGTCAAACAGCGGAAGATGTTCGTCGAAGGTTGCGACCGGGTGAACAAGATTCCTGAGAAAAAAGCCAACGAGATTTTCGATTTGCTCGAAAAATTCGCGGGATACGGTTTCAACAAATCCCACTCGGCTGCCTACGGATTGATCAGTTATCACACGGCGTTTCTCAAAGCCAATTACCCCGTCGAGTTCATGGCGGCCCTTTTGAGCAATGAAATCAACAACACCGAGAAGATTTCTATCTTTGTGGCGGAGTGTCAGCGGATGGGGATTAAGATTTACGCCCCCAATGTGAATCGAAGTTTCTTGAAATTCACTCCCGAAAATACTCCTGAGCAGCGGGGAATTCGATTCGGACTCGCCGCGATCAAAAACGTCGGCGGAAACGCGATGGAGCTGGCAATTAAGGAACGGAAACGCGCTGGCACTTTCGAAACGATCGAAGATTTCGCGAGCCGCCTCGACAGCAAGACAGTGAATCGGAAGATTCTCGAGAACCTGATCAAAGCCGGTGCCTTCGATTACACGATGCACCGTCGCGACGAAATGTTTTCCCGGGTCGGTCAGATCATCGCTGGCGCCAGTGCTTCGCAAAAGGATCGCAACTCCGGACAGACTTCGCTTTTCGACATGAACGAGTTAATGGCGGCAGCACCGGCTCCTGATTTGCTCGACGAGGACAGAGTGGCCTGGAATCAGCGGGAGTATCTCACCTTCGAAAAAGACCTTCTCGGTTTTTACGTAACCGGTCACCCGCTTGATGAGTTCAAAGGAGTCATCGATAAAGGGAATTTCGAAAAAATCGGAAACCTTCAGAAGCTCAGGCCCGGGAAAAAGACATACCAGTTCGCTGGCCTCATCAGTGAATCGACCGTGAAATACACGAAGCGGGACAGCAAGCCTTTCGCAATTTTGCTCTTCGAAGATTTTACCGGCACAACTGAATGCATGGTCTGGAGCGAAGCTTACGCCAAACGGAATCAGCTTTTGGTGAAAGGGACGGCTGTCATTCTGAAAGCCAAAGTCGATCAGGATTCTCGAACGGATACGAATCGCCTCACTGCGGACGATGTCATGCCGCTGGAGCTGGACCCCTCAATGGCGCCGATCGGAGGAGATGTCACACCTGCAGTTCTTCGGGAAGTTCCCAATCGAAACCTTCAGCCGACGCCTGCAGAGACAGGCAATGTCGATTCAACAGGCTTAGGTGAACGATTCAACCCTGCTGCCTCAAATGGGAATGGAAACGGAAATGGGGGAAATGGACAACCGCACCATGGCATTCCCGTCGTCGTGATCCTCGATGCTGTTCGCGACACGAGAGCTGCACTCGATGCCATCATGGCCGCCGCTACGGAGAATCCCGGGGATCGTCCGCTTCATATTCAAGTGAGGCGCGCCAACGGCCAACACATCACCCTCGAAGCGAACAGCAACTTCCGGGTGTCGGATCAATTTTCAGCGACGCAGGCGATCGGGATGTGGGTTGTTTAGAGTTGGAGTGAGGCCTTGTTTCTTTGTCCTTCCTCCTGTTCACGGTAAGTTTTCAAAGGCAGGCAGAGCGCCCGCGTTGCTTTGTCGGGCGACCGCTCCGCTTGCCTCCTTCCCCTAGTCCCCATTCAATTGGCGGTCGCGAATTTTACCGACCAGTTCAATGGCCCGCTTGATTCGGGTATCTTCGCGCTTTGCTGACTCGACGTAGTAATTGAGGGATCGCTTTTTTCCAAGCGTGAAGGTCTTCCATCGCGTGGTCGCTTTTTTGTCGAGACTCAGTGCCTCTACAAATTCCGGAGCCAAATCGAGGCGGTCCGGTTCGGGATCGGCCCACAACTCGACGGCAAGGCTGCTTCCTTCGCGGAGTCCCAGTTCATTGAGTGAATCTTTACTGAGGGAAAAATAGGGACAGCCCATTTTTCTGGCCAGAAGCGCCCTTCGAATCTCAAGCGTTCCAATCTTTACGATGACTCGATGCGATTTGGGAAGCTGCTCCGAAACATCTTCCGGCACGGGGATGACATGCATCTTCAGGCCGGTATCCAGCCTTTCCACAGTAGAGTCAAAGCGGTGCTTCTTCACAAGCCCACTCGATTATTTTTTCCCGACTGCGGTCCGGAATTTAACGATGGCATTGGCAATCGAATCTGCGACCCGCTGACGATACGCCTCATCGTGAATCAATTTCCCTTCGGTATTGTTCGTGATGAAGCCGGCTTCGAATAGAATGGCCGGTTTGTTAATCCCGCGGAGAACGTTGAATCGAGCGCGCTTGATTCCGCGATCGATAGTCTTGAGA
This sequence comes from uncultured Verrucomicrobiales bacterium, assembly GCA_913058215.1. Classification (GTDB taxonomy): domain Bacteria; phylum Verrucomicrobiota; class Verrucomicrobiia; order Verrucomicrobiales; family DEV007; genus Arctic95D-9. Next base: position 12,334 of record CAJXQE010000104.1, on the reverse strand, counting down.
TCGTTAATTGCATGAGCGTGAACCGAAGTGGCCAGAGCAATATTTTCCGCATCACGCGTGTTTCCATTCAGCGGGGAATTCCACGGGCTGCTGTTACCGTTGGTTGATCGCGTTCCCTGCGGGGCAAGTGCGTAAGTCTCGATCCCCGAGGCTGTCCGTGATCCGGATGAATTCAAATGGACGCTGACAAAAATCGCTTTGCTCTGGCGGTTGGCGATATCAACACGCTGGCCGAGCGTCAGAAAAACGTCGGTCCGGCGAGTCATCAAAGTTTTAAAACCACGAGCCTGAAGTGCTTTTTCGAGCTTCAAACCAATATCGAGAGCATAATGTTTTTCATATCCCATCACCCCTTTGGCACCGGAATCGTGTGCTCCATGCCCGGGATCGATCACAACCGTGTCAAAAGTGATCGGTTTTTTGATGTAACTCGGACGAACAACCGGGTCGACCAACTTCGCCAAATCGACGATCGAGAGCAGGGCAAGGCCTCCACTTTCGATAACCGGAAAGCTCAGATTGAACTTAATATTGTTCACATAAATCGACTGAGATCCCGTTTTCCAACGCATCATTAAGCTCGGATGAGTAAAAAGACGATCACTCCCCTCCTTCTTAAACTGTTGAAACTGATAGAATTGAGCGACATTGTCATCACTCACGTAATCTCGACCGTTAATCTTGTAGATCTTCCAATCTTTCGCACCGGCATGGTTCAACATTGCTGCCAGACAAACGATCATTGCGATCGTCCGGGAAAACCAAAATGAATAATTCCTGGGTGAGATAGATTGCATAAAAGCCTCAGAGTGAGACGGGGACTATGAATAGAACGGGAAAATTAAACGATTCCTTAGAGGAACGCAATTTTTGAAATGAAGGTTTTCAGTTTTACAAAGGCCTTTCAACAACAAATAGTGCCGACTCTCATTTAAACGAGACTAAAATTATGGCGGCAGAACTATCCAAAGGCTATCAACCCCAAGAAGTCGAATCCAGCTGGTACACCCGCTGGAACGACTCGGGTTGCTTTCGTGGCGACGAAAATGGAACGAACGAGTCCTATTCTATCGTCATTCCTCCGCCCAACGTCACGGGGATTTTGCACCTTGGGCACGTTCTCAACAATACCATTCAGGATATTCTGGCCCGTCGCGCCCGGATGGAGGGGAAAGATGTTCTCTGGCTTCCGGGAACGGATCATGCCGGAATCGCCACTCAGACAAAAGTGGAGAAGCAGCTCAAGAAGGAAGAACACAAAACGCGTCACGATCTGGGACGGGACAAGTTTCTGGAGAAAGTCTGGGAGTGGAAAGAAAAGCACGGCGGAATCATTATCGAACAGCTCAAGCGCCTCGGCTGCTCCTGTGACTGGAGTCGCGAACGCTTCACGATGGATGAAGATTACTCCGAGTGGATCTCCAAAGTATTCGTAGACCTCTTTAACGAAGGTCTCATCTACCGCGGCAAGCGCATGGTGAACTGGTGCCCGAAATCGCTCACTGCTCTTAGCGATGAAGAGGTGATCATGAAACCGCAGCGCTCCAAGCTGTATTATATGCGATATAAAATCGCCGGGGAGAAAGACCGCTGGGTGGAAATCGCAACCACCCGTCCAGAGACACTCATGGGCGATTCAGGCGTGGCGGTGAACCCGAAAGACGAACGCTATGCGGATCTCGTTGGAAAAATGGCGATCCGTCCGTTCCCTGAAAAGGAGATCCCCATCGTGGCCGACGAACACATTGATCCGGAATTCGGGACAGGTGTACTGAAAGTGACTCCGGCCCATGACAAGGCTGACTTTGAGATCGGGGTAAAAAACAATCTCGAGATCATCGACGTATTTCATCCTGACGGCACACTCAATGAGCATGCCGGTCCTGAATTTGAAGGAATGGATCGTTTTGAGGCCCGCAAAAAAGCCGCTGAAAAACTCGAAGAGATGGGGCAACTCGTGAAAGTCGAGGACTACGAGAACAATGTCGGATTCAGTGAACGAGCCGACGTTCCGGTTGAGCCACGCATTTCCATGCAGTGGTTTTTGAAATACCCCTGTGTAAAGGAAGCGACCGATGCTGTTGCCAACGACGAGATTCGCTTTCGCCCTGAGCGTTGGAAGAAAACCTACGCCCACTGGATGGGTGGTATTCAGGACTGGTGCATCAGCCGCCAACTCTGGTGGGGTCACCAGATTCCGGTGTGGTATCGCAAAGAGAACGCCGAAGAATTGCAGGCGCGCGAAAGCCTCGATGCCGAATCCGCCAAAGGACAACTCCACGTGGGAGTGAATCCACCGGAAGACGAAGAGAACTGGGTCCGCGACGACGACGTGCTCGACACCTGGTTCTCAAGTTGGCTTTGGCCTTTCGCCACGATGACGAATTCCGACGAAGAGCCCAGCGCTACGGAGAAGAAATTTTACCCGACGACTGATCTGGTAACTGCTCCGGAAATTCTCTTTTTCTGGGTCGCCCGGATGATCATGGCCGGTTATCGCTGGCGCGAGGAATTGCCTTTCAAGAACGTGTTCTTCACCGGCATCGTTCGTGACGGAAAAGGTCGCAAGATGTCGAAGAGTCTGGGCAATTCGCCCGATCCGCTCGACATCATCGCCGAATACGGCGCCGACGCACTGCGCTTTGCGGTTATGAAAACGGCACCGCTCGGTGCTGACATTCGTTTCGAAATCACCAACGAAGGCGGTAAAGAAATTTATCCGCAGGTGGTGGAAGGAAGGAACTTTGCCAACAAGCTCTGGAATGCGGTTCGTTACCGTCAGATGCAGGGTGATGAAGCTGCCGGGGAATGGAATCCGGAAGCGCTCAGCATTTATTCCATCGACATCCTCGCCAAGCTGAATGACACCGAAACGAAAATGAAAGCGGCCTACGAGGACTACCGCTTCAACGAACTCGCTCAGTTGCTCTACGAATTCTGGTGGAGCCAGCACTGTGACTGGTATCTGGAATCCGCCAAAGGTGATTTCATGGAAGGCGCTGATCCCGCTTCCCGCGCCGCCACACTTGCGACGATGGATCGCGTGTTGAAACGCTTCCTGATGTTGCTTCACCCCTACATGCCGCACATCACGGAAGAGCTTTGGAGCACACTTAATCTTGGTGACGAAGGAGGCCCCGAGTTTCTGATGCAGACTTCAGTACCGGACAATTCGGTTCTCGAGGGCATCGATCCCAAGCGCGTCGCTGACGCCCGCGCCAAAGTGACGGCCATTTACGAAGGTGTCGGGCGCGCCCGGAACCTCAAAGCTGAATACGGCGTCGGAGGAAATCGCGATGTGAAAATCATCATCGATCCGGAAGGTTCAGATTTTGACCAGACGGAAGTGTTTGCTCAACTTGCCGGAGCGGGCGAGATCGTGATTGATCCGGGCCACGCAGCCGAAAAAGGAGTTCCTGTTGCCCTGACTGGAATCGGAAAAATCTATCTGCCCCTCGATGGCTTGATCGACGTCGACGCCGAACGCGAACGCCTTACCAAAGAGTCCGCCAAAGCCGAAGACGAACTCAAAAAGGTGAACGCTAAACTGAGTAACGAAAATTTTGTCACTCGCGCACCGGATACGGTGGTCGCGGAGATGAAAGAGCGGAAGGCTCAGTGGAAGGAGAAAGTCATAGAACTTGCGAAGATGCTGGAAAACCTGGGCGGATGAAGCCTATAATTTGCTCGACCCTTACTTAACCGCCATGAAACACATCCCGATTTCTCTTCTCTTCCTTCTGCTCACCTTTGTTTTTGCCGAAGCGGACGATGTCGATGACCGCCTCGTTCTCGTGGGTGCGTCCTACGGCAAGAATGTGCTCGCCATTTGCGATTCGAAAGGTGAAGTCCTCTGGAAGCTGGATACGGCGGGCCCTCAGAAGGGACACACCGGGCACCACGATGTTCACCTTTTGAAAAACGGGAATATTCTCTTTCACGATACCTGGTCCAGGACTCAAGAGATCACCCTGGGAAAGGAAGTCGTCTGGGATTACGAAAGCAAAGAGGAGAACGGCAACCAGGGCAAGAATGTCGATGTGCATGCCTTTGCCCGATTGGACAATGGTGACTCCGTGATCGTTGAAAGTGGTGTCGGTAGAATTATCCACGTCGACAAAGACAACAAGCTCACAAAAGAAATTCCTTTGGGGAAAGACGGACGCAGTAAAACGCGATTGATGACAATGCTTGATAACGGTAATTATCTCGTCTGTGCGGAAAATCCCGGCGTCGTAACGGAGTATGATGGCGAGGGCAGGATCGTTTGGGAATACCCGACTGACACCCGGGTCTTCGGCGCGATCCGTTTAAAAAACGGCAACACTCTCATCTGCACGGGAAGCGGAAACAGCGTAATCGAAGTGACTCCTGAAAAGGCGGTCGTGTGGGATCTTACCAAAGAGATCCCGAACAGCGATATCACACTCGCCTGGATGACAGACCTCCAGGAGTTACCCAATGGAAATCTTGTGATCGGCAATTGCCACGCCGGGGATAAAAACCCGCAAATCGTAGAGATTTCGCGAGATAAAAAAGTCGTTTGGGAATTCGATGAATGGGATCTTGTCGGCAACGGTCTTGCGAGCTGGCAGATCCTGAGTTCTGCGGAGTCAAAGATGGTGAGAGAAAAACTTGCCGCCTTGAAGTGAACCACCATTGCAGGGATTTCATTTTAGTAAGGATCGACCTCTCCCAGTGCCATCATTGATGGCACTGGCATCGGCGAGCGATCTGGACCGGTGTCGATCCGGAAAAACCTTCATCGCTGGGGAGGCCCTTTCTCGAATACCCTTTCCATGCTCGAAATCGAACAGGAATCGTGCGGCTTGCTGATCTCAGGACACATAAGCAACTGCCCTGCACCGATTTACGTAGAGCTCCGGGAATCGGACTGATTCCGAAAATGCGCTTTGGAAAAGAAACTCGCTCTAACAAAGTCGAAAAAACTTTACGGATAAGGGTGTTTTTCCTTTTCTCCTGTCCTCAATGTGCTAAATATTTTTGGAATCAATCCTTTTGACAGGGCTTGTTTTTCTAATCGGAACCAAAATCATGATCATCTTTCGTTTCCTACTCGATTATCTGCCCTTTTCCGGGCGGATTTTCCCGGATTCAAAAAAGTGAATATTTATTCAATCAGATCCGTTCCCTCAACGATTCCGATTATAACAAACGATCCGTCGCATCTCTTTCGCCTGGGTGGAGCCAGCAGAAGAAAGGGCCAGACTGATCATCAAATAAACTGAAAATACTAAAGAGGAACCACAATGAACTGCTACCAACGACTGCTGACAACAATTTCTGTTTTCTCAATCGCACTACTTATCTCGACAACGGGAAGCGCTACTGATCGCGTCGCCCTGCTTATCGGCAATGGAGACTACAATGAAAAGGGGGCCTTCGGAGACCTCGACAATCCGGTTGAGGATGTCATTCTCGTATCGGATGCCCTGACCAAATCGGGCTTTAAAGTGATCCTGGTTAAAGATGCTTCCAAGCGGGAAATGCAGATGAAGCTTCGGGAATTTGAAGAAGCAATCAAGCCGGGAGGCACCGCCGTTTTTTACTTTGCGGGACACGGCATTCAACACAACGGGGAAAATTTCCTGATCGGGACCAACGCGGAGTTCAAAAAGGAATATGAGCTCACGGATGAGGCAATCAAAGCAAACATGGTTCTGGACGCTCTTGCCTACAAAAAGCCCAAGACTGCGCTGGTGTTTCTCGACTGCTGCCGCGAGCGCCCGCCTGCAGAATGGCTGGCTTCTACACGCGGAGTCAAAACGAGGGGACTCTCCGAAATCAGTCACAACAATCGCAACCTTTTGATTTCTTATGCCGCAGCACCTCATATGCCGGCACTCGATGGAGAATCAAGCAACTCTCCTTTTGCGAGAGCTCTTTCTTCAGAAATCCTGAAGAAGGACGTGGAATTAAGCCGCGTCCTTAAAAACGTAGCCAACACGGTCCACACTGAAACCGCGGAACAACAGACCCCCTGGTGGAACGGTAGCCTGATGCACGATTTCTTTTTCAACAAAAAGGGGGAAACACCCAAGGCAACTTATGAAATCCCTTCTTTTGCTGCTGATGCTTCGACCATCGAGAAATCAGAAGGCTCAGAATGGACTCTCTTCGATGACGGGAAGATCACAACATCCGAAGGCATTGCATCCACCAAGTCCAGCATCGTTGCAGCCAACCCGGCTTCTCTCTCCACGACTGATTACCCGGCCGATGCTGCTATCACTGCTGCTGACGCCCCACCGACAGATCTCCCGCCACTTACTCTTCCAAGCCGCGGATATTTCAGCAACGAAGAAGTATTCGAGAACAGCTCCTACTCTGAATACAACAGCACTTCCCGCCGTAAGATCCTCAAAGCGGCACAGGGCAAACTCAGCGGCGCGGGAACTCCTGACGGTGCTATGGGCGGCAACACCCAGACAGCCATCGTCTCCTACCAGGAAGCGAACAAGCTGCCGGTCACTGGAAAACTGGATCGCTGGACAATTGATGCCCTTCAACTGAACGGCATGAAAGAGGAAGCTTATACCGCCTCATCCTCCAAGACACGGAGTTACAAATCGAATTCCGGTTCACGTTCCAACTACCGCAGTCGCAGTAGTGGAAACGGGCAAGACCTGGGACGCGCCATCGGAACAGGCCTCTCGATCTACCGCGCCTTTCGATAGGAATAACACCACCTGATTTTCAGCCAAACCAGCATGCAGTCACCGGGAGTCCGGTGGCTGTATTTTTTTGCCCAGCTAGCGAAATTTGATGCACAAGTTCTTAAGATCACTTCGCTATCCCCCATTCTAAATCGATAGGGAAAATCACCCGACACAACAATTTCGCATTTTCTTCAGAAATCCGGTAACCTCGCCCGGTGTACTCCTCAGGAAAGAGGTATATGAGCGATAACGACGAAACGAAACCTGAGCAACCGGAGTCAGAAGATGGCGAGGGTGCTATCGTGTCCTGCCCAAGCTGCGGCACAGAAATCCCGGACGATGCGCCCGGTGGAATCTGCCCGAAGTGCGCCCTTGTCGAGGCTGCGTCACCTGCGGAAGAACACACCCTCCCGATGACGGGACCGCAGTTCGAACCTCCCGCTTTGGAAACACTAGCCGAAGCATTTCCTCATCTCGAAATCATTGAGCTGATCGGATGCGGCGGCATGGGAGCGGTTTACAAAGCACGCCAGCCAAACCTCGATCGCCTCGTGGCGCTCAAAATACTGCCTCCGTCATTAGCAGAATCCCCCGCCTTTACAGAGCGGTTCAGCCGCGAAGGGCGACTGCTCGCGAAACTGAGTCATCCTAACATTGTCGGTATTCACGATTTTGGAGAAGGTGGCGGATTCTTTTTCCTGCTAATGGAATACGTCGACGGAGTTAATCTCCGACAGGCGATGCGCGCAGGACGCTTCACTCCCGAGCAGGCGATGGGTGTTGTTCCAGAGGTTTGTGAAGCCCTTCAGTTCGCCCACGATGAAGGCGTTCTTCACCGGGACATCAAGCCCGAAAATATTCTGCTCGATGCGAAAGGCCGTGTCAAAATTGCTGACTTCGGAATTGCCAAGCTGATCGGGGAAGGTGCTGCCGACGATTTCACCCTGACAGGAACCTCCATGCCCGGCACCCCGCAATACATGGCTCCGGAACAAATTGAGCACCCGGAAGATGTCGATCATCGCGCTGACATTTTTTCGCTCGGTGTCGTGTTTTACGAAATGCTGACCGGGGAATTGCCGATGGGGCGATTCTCGGCGCCTTCGGAAAAAACGGCGGTCGATTCCCAGATCGATGAAATTGTTTTTCGCTCCCTCGAAAAAGAACGGGATCGCCGTCAGCAGTCAGCGGATCAGGTTAGAACTGAGATTGAAGGGATTCCGGTGGAGGCAATTTCAAAAATGCGCCATCCCGGCTACGAAATTCCGGCGGGAGAAAAAACTCCGGACATGGCCTCCGGTGGCGGACGCGCTGCCTGGATTGTCGCAACAGGATTCATTCTCTTGATTGTGTTTTACTTCGTCGTCCTCATCGAAAGAAATCAAAGTCTCGTCCAAACAGCCCGGGATCAGGGGGAGGCGCGCAAGGCTGATGTCGAAGCCCTTATACGAATGAGCCGTTACAACGCTGAGGTCAAAGAGCTCCAGAGCAAAATCCGACAGAATCCGGTCAGTCCCGGGGCCGAAGATGCCAGAAAGAAACTGGACGACTTGAGAGATGAATTGAAACAAAATCCGATTCAACGGACGGTCGAGGTTCAAACCGTCGTTCACGCGACTCCGATTGGTCCGGTCGTTTTCATCGGACTGCTTCTTTTTTCCGCGTGCATTCCGGGGACCATCATGGGATGGAAAAGTCTCCGTAGAATTCGAGCATTGGGATTGAAAGATGGACGAGGCGCGGCTCTTTTCGCCGCCCTTTTCTGGCCACTCTTATTCTTGTCAGCACTCTTTCTTGGATTCATCGGTTTGATGTTGTATCTGGCTCCGACATGGATTGCCGTTCTGATTTCTCTATTCGCCCTTCCCCTCTGGGGCGCGGCAGTGGGATTTTCCATCTGGTGGACGCGAAGGTGGTTGAAATCGCCGCCCACTGAAAGCGAACGAACCCGGGCTCTTGAAGATTTGTCCCGTCCGAAAAACCCCTGGGTTCGCCGGATTGCCTGGCTCCTGGTGATTCTGCTGATCAGCCCTCTGCTTCTATTGCTCGTTGCGAGAACCGGTTTTGTTCCGGGGTTTTTCGAACTGGTAATCGTAGGAGGAATCGCGACCGGTTTCATCATTCTTATCGTCACCCTTCTTCGCAAGAAAAGGTCGACAGAAACGGTGGCACGAACCGCGGTTCAGAGTCCGCCGCTCAATCCCTGGCCACGACGAGTCTTCTGGCTGATCGTCGTCATTTTCATCCTGCCACCTGCGATTACACTGCTTGGACTCGTCATCCCCTACTTTGCAGCAAGGAGTGAGGGTCCACAAAGCCACACCGTGGAGATTCAGAATCTGGAGCAGGTCGAAAACGTTGTCAGATTCAATATTTACTCCGAACTGAAGGGAGACAAAGACATCGTCTTTCAATTTCATTATCAAGGCCCTTCCTTTCCTTTCGAGACCCATCAAAGCGGAAAACCTCTCGTTCCCGGAGATGGCACTGAATGGAGACTCAATCAGCAAAGCCGCACCCACTACGAGCGAATCGAACTGGGATTTCCCGATAAAAGACTGGCGAACAGAGCGGCGCAATGGATTCAATCGACCATGAAACCTTCCGGCAGAGGAACATGGGATCTGCGTCAGATTCTCTTCTTTGATATGACAGCGTCCGAAGGTGGTTCCTGGCAGGCCTACCTTGAGGTCGATTCGAACCCGGCCCCCATGGCAGAGAAAATAGAATAGACAGGGTTAATTCGACCACTCAACCCTATCAAATCAACAACCTCATGAGCCAATCGGAAACTTTTCTCACCACCCGCTGGACCCGCGTCCTTGCGGCAAAAGGAGATTCCGAGGATTCCCGTGTCGCGCTTTCCGATCTTTGCGACTCCTACTATTCTCCCGTTCATGCCTACATTCGTCACACCGTGAGAGATGTGCCTCAGGACATGACTCGCGACCTGACCCACGAGTTTTTCGCCAGTCTTTTATCCAGGCCCGGACTGGAGTCTCTGGAACGAGGGAGAGGAAAATTCCGTAGCTATCTGCTGGGTGCCGTAAAAAATTTCCTCGCCGACTGGAGGGACAAGCAAGGTGCCGAAAAGCGAGGAGGGGGAATGGAACAACAGGAATTCGACGAGGAATCTGAACCCGGGGAAGCAGCCACCTCACCCACCCGTGATGCAATTTATGATCGACAGTGGGCCTACGCGGTACTGGGACGGGCGCTTGATCTGTTGGAAGCGGAGCACCGGGAAGCCGATAAACTATCTCACTACGAAAACCTGAAACCCTGGCTCAACGGAAATACCCCGGATCTATCCCAGGCGGATGTGGCCCGTGATCTGGGGATCAGTGAAGGCGCCCTGAAAGTCGGTATCCATCGCTTGAGAAAACGGTTCCGAATATTGATACGGACGGAGATCGGGGAAACAGTCGAAAGCGAGGAAGCCGTCGGCATCGAACTGAACTATCTGATTGAGGCCCTCGGGAAAGGATAGGAACTACGCGACATGGAAATTTCCAGATGCGGGAGTATCTTTCCGTTATGAATCGAATGGGGAGCCTTCTTGTCGCAGTATCGCTGACAATTTTTCTAAGCGGCTGTTTTAAGAAACGCGAAGCGTTTCCACTGAGCGATGTGGCAAATGCACCGGATCATCTGAGCGAGGATCGCCTCCGATTCAAGGGAGTACCGCAACTAACCCTTATGGGCGTCTACAAGTGGCGAACTTCGACAGGACCTGCCGACAAACCCGGCGTCGGAAAACGACACCAGTTTCGCTACGTTGTTCCGATCACGAACAAGGCATGGAACTCTTCCCGGCCCGTATCCCTTTGGTTATCTTTCTCCACCAGCAAAGAGAATGTGAACGCAGAGATCGGGCGATTGAGACGAGCATTGAGCAGCGGGGAAATCGAAGGCAAGGTTCTCGATTTCCCCTCGAGAACCACCGGAGTCCTCCGGGGAGTATCCGCCTGGCAAAGCGCAGTGGATGACGCCTGCGCCAAGCATGGGCTCAAAACCGACCCGCGGGCCCCGATCGTGGTATGGAAGTAGTCTGGAACTGAGCTTCGTTTGTAAATACGATGAATTCTTTGAAAGCAATCGCCTCGCTATCCGCTCTATTTTTTCTATTCACTTGCCCTGCCCTCGCGAAATTCAACTATCCCCCGAATTTTCCCGAAGCCGAAGTGATTGCTTACAAAGAGGCAAGCGATACGAAGCTAAATCTCTATGTCTTCAAACCGAAGGACTGGAAAGCATCCGACAAGCGCGGAGCCATCGTTTTCTTTTTTGGAGGCGGATGGAAGGCTGGCAGCCCGGAGCAGTTTGGCGAACATTGCAAACTTCTGGCCGCCAGAGGAATCGTGGCGATCACGGCAGACTATCGGGTATCGTCGCGAAATCAGACGAAAGCGATCGACTGCCTGGAAGACGCGCGCGACGCGATGCGTTGGGTTCGCGAACAGGCAGTAGAGCTCGGGGTCGATCCTCAGAAAATCGCAGCGGGTGGAGGTTCGGCCGGCGGCCATCTCGCTGCCTGCCTCGGTGCCATTCGGCCGGACAAAGAAGAAATTTCTTCTCTACCAAACGCTCTGGCCCTTTTCAATCCGGCTTGCATGCTGTCCCCTTTCAAGGGCAAATCCCCGTGGGAAACCGATCGCACGGAAGAACTTACAGATAGAATGGGTACCTCTCCGGAGAAGATGTCCCCGGTTCATCATGTCGATGCCAAGGTCCCCCCCTGCATAATTTTTCACGGAAAAGCGGACGATATCGTTCCGTATTTCACAGCTGAGTCCTTTGCTGAAGAATTGAAGAAAGCCGGCGTTCGTTGCGAACTGAAAGGATACAAGGGCGGTGCTCATGGCTATTTCAATTTTGGGCGCGACAACAACCTTGCCTTTGAGGAAACGACAAAACAGCTCGATGACTTTCTGGTGAGTCTCGGATGGCTTTCCAAAAAATCAGAATCCAGCGAGTAATGTTTCCCAAAATACAAAACTTTTACACTCGGGAGATTCCTCCCTTATCGAGTTGTGGTATTCTTTGATCATGTCAGAGCACGGGGAGAGTGAAATCATCGAAGCGGGAGCCTTGCCTCCGATGATTACCATTCCCCTTCCCCCTAGAGAAAAAGCGCTGAGAAGAAGTTGGCGTTCATTTTTCAGAAACCTGATCCGTAGAATCAAGGGACTGCCGGTTTTTCAACGGAGTGATATACAAAAGCAGCGCTCCAGAGAGTTCAGCCAGGCGTTTGCAGCTGCCATTGCAATCAATGCACTGATTGCGGTGCTCTTTATGCTGATCTGGATCAAGCCGGCGATTAAGGGCGGGGATCACTCGTTCAAAGTTTCTCTGGCCGAGTCAGTTCTCGACCAGACGTCTTCAGAGAAAGAGGAAAGCGGCTCTGCAGCCCGGGCCTCAAAAAAATCGACTGCTCCTCCTCCTGCAAAAGTGGTAACGACGACTGCGATGCAGGATCTGGTGTTTGAGGCTGTCACTGATCCCGGCCTTGGAGATGTCGGCTACGATTCTTCGGCAATGACCCTGGATTTTGGAAATTCCCTGAACGCAAAAGATCTCCGGGCAGCCCGGAACGGATATGCGACTGTCTCTTATACACATCTGACGCTGCCGACGAAGAGGATAGTGTAGAT
>CAJXQE010000103.1 GCA_913058215.1 uncultured Verrucomicrobiales bacterium | reverse complement strand
GTCAGCCTCGGTCTCGTGGGCTCGGAGATGTGTATAAGAGACAGACGGCAGAGATGCTTGAAGCATTTCGTTCGCTTCCGAACTCGCCACTTTTTCAATCCGCTCAGAAAGATCCGTGACTCTATCGGGACGATTTCTGTAGTCCCCTACATCCCATGTATCAATGGCGGAGCGGGCAGTGTCTAACAACAACTTTGGAGTGCCCTGTGACTCAACGAAATCCAACCACTCTTCCCAGGAAACAGGAGCCGCATCGACTTGGAGAACAGACTCAACGTCTTCCCAGTTCCGTTTGTTGCGTCGACTTGAAAACAGATCACTGCGCTCCGAATCGCTGAGATCATCGATGGCATCAGAAACCACCTTCGCGGATTCTTCCGTCAGAAACTCGAATGCACAATCCAGCATTAATTTACATCGTGTCGTGCCGCATTGAGCTCCCAACACCAATTGCCACGCGGTATCGAAGTCTTGATTCCGGAGCGATAATTCGATCTCAGTGAACGGGTCATCGTCAGGAATCTCAATTTCAGGAGTCTCCTCCAGCGAAATTTCTGCCGCAATTGACTCCGCAATCGCCCTCTCGTCGCAGTCCGGAGAAATGGCTTCTAAGAGGCCCTTAACCTGCTTCACCCGAGGAGGAGAATCAGCGGCTGCCGCGAGCAAGAAAGCAAGCAAACCAGAAGGCTTAAGAGGGATTTTATGGGACCGAAACAAGGAACGATTAGCAGGCAAAACCTTTTCACGCATCCGCTCGATGGCATCCTTCACTGAATTTGACGCCAATAATTCTTGGAAATGATGGTGCCACAAGGCCTCTATCATGAGAGCAGTGATGCGCCGCGGGCGACGCCCCCTGAGAACTAATTCCCATTCAGAGCCTAAGCGCATTTCACGCCACCGGCCAAATGCCGCATAATACTCAATCTTAAGGAATCTTAAGTTCTCAGCGCTCAGACGTCCTGTTTGCCGTATTTCACTGAGCCAATTCTCTGAAGCGGCCTGATCCCGGGTAAGGAGGGCAGATCGAAACTCTCTGAGTAAACCCTCTGTCGTTCGGATCATTGCCGTCTTTTGAGGCGGACGAAGTTTTACAACTTGAAGCATTCTCGTCAGAGATTCTCGAACTCTGTTGCCTTGGTCTGGACTCGGTTGAAACTTAAAAAACCGATCCGCTCCGGACCATTCCGAAGAGACTCGATCGACTTGCTCTTCCGGGTCAACTATTGCACGAGCGCCTGAGTAAGTGGAACTCACAGTGCCTACAAAGGATTTCAACAGTTCTCGCAGTTCTTCGCATTGCCCCTCAGAAAATGCGATTGCTATCCAGGAGGAAGAAGAACTCTCGTGCTTTCTCACCGGAAGCACGATGGGATGAATTCGCGGTGACGGGAGGTTACCGATCCAGTCAGCCACATGCTTAGCTTCATTTGACTCGCGGTTTGAGATCTCGTCCCAAGACCAACGAAGTCCTGAGGAGTAAAACTTCTCCAGGAATTCCAGATCTTCGCTTTTCCAGTGATCTAATGCCATATCGTTGTTTTAGGAGTCACGTTCTAGGTTCCCTCAGAAAGTCCGTATAATTCATGAAAGCTCATGAGGAATTCAGCTACGGTCTGTTCATCAATCTGAAGTTGAACCGTCTCCTCGAGAACAGAGATCCCATTATTAGTAAAGTTCATGGATCCAGAAAGAGCAAACTGGTCACTAATCAGCCCCTTTGTATGGAGGTTCTCGCGATCGTCACAAAGGCGCAGTCTGCTAAGGTTCCCACTCAATCCGATGAGATTCTTAAGCCGGTCACAAAAGCGAGCTGTAGAACTCTCCTCACTTGGTCTGGTGATAACGGAAAGGCAGGTTTCCGTGTTTCGTTCAAGTATGTGGCTGAGTAGTTCAGCAAGTGTCAAATGGCGTTTCGGCCAGGTAGGGTCGAGACCGGAGTAGCCACCCGAGCGGTTATCCAAAATCGGTACATCGGTAATCCAGGGAGAGACGAGCCATAATTCGGGTCCAGGAATGAGGAGTTCAATTGCTAGCAAGCTTTCCAGCAGATCTCTCACCTCTTCTCTGTTCCCCTCCGCGGACTTCACGATCAACCGCGATTCAGCTAAGGATGAATCACTATCATCAACCTCGCTCATTCCGATCGAACCGGGAACGATCACTTCTATGTCTGCGATCCACTCCTCTGCATTCCGAGCTATCCCACGGAGGCGAGGATAGACTAATAGTGATCCCGTATCGAGGGGGTTGGCGAGCAATGAAAGGATGCTTCGCCTGAACTCGGAAAGCTGATCGGAAGAGCAAGCAATCTTGGCACGACTCTCTTCAATGAGAGCCGTCTCCAACTCTCTTCGCCATTCCTCAGAGGAAAAATCTACAGGAGTAGAGCCTCCCTGTAGCGCGTCCAGGACCAGAAACCGCTCGGTTTCTGGAATCTCAGCGAAAGGGTTTCGTAAACTGAGAGCATGGTTACGAGCCTGTGATCCTCTTGGCCACAGAAGACTATAGAGCGTGTTGAATCGCCAGTTTCGTTGATCCTGCCCATGCGCGTGCGGCAGTGCATGGGCGCTCAGGGCGCTGTCCAGCTCGGTGGACGCGCTCATAGCATAAGCCAATGAGCGAGCGTCGACCTCTATCCCAAGTCGACTCTCTTCAAATCGCCACGCCTCGATAAGTTTCCATGCGAGCTCATCGGTTTGTGGATTACTTCCCGGTTTGAGAAGGCGTGAATTCAAGGCTGCGATGACCACATGGCTAGCGACAAACCCAGATCTCAAAAGTAGCATCCGGAGCGAATCAAAATTCAAAATTCGTTCGTCGAGTGTATCGGAGTTTCGAACCCGATCTACTGCCACAATCAAATCTTCAGATTGGTTGTCAGGGTCGGCGAGTTGATCAAGAAATCGGCTTAACTCTTTATCGGCTTGCTCAAAGTCACCTGCCCCCAAGGCACTTGTCGTAAGGTCAAGAAAGCGGCGAGGAAGTTCTGCAATCTCCGGAAGAAACCGTTCAATGATCCCCCCGCCGCCGGGTTCCGTTTCACTGATCCACAGATCAAAAGTCCCCTCAGGCCCTTTGGAATTTTGAGAATCCTTTGGACCGGGAGTAATATCGATCAGGAGACTCTCGGCATCAACATTAGGGCATATCTGTTGAATGGCTTCTTGAAACGCAGCACCAAGTGTTGCCAAGAAGCGATCGGTCAACCAGGGCCGCCACTCGTCCTCGTCAATCGGTGACCATAGAATTGAAACAATCGCGTCGAGCCTCGCGATTACTTCCGAGGATTCGAAGAGTTCTCTAATCTCATGCAGTCGCTTTGTCTCAATGGGAGTCGATTTGTCATCATCATCGGCAGCGATCGTCTGAAAAATCACGTCGAGAGCATTTGCAAACCCTACCTCGGCCTCCCCTGCGTAAATGGAAGCCCAGGCCTGTTTTGGACTAACACTTGAACTGACTGCATTGGCTACGATTGCGGACAGACTGATCTCGGCCAACCAAGTGCGCTCGAAAACGTTAGTCAATCCTTTGAGTCCATCATCATTCTTCACCATCCATCGATACCGTGACGCTCTCAAGCTTGGGGCCTTTTCTTTAAACTGACTGGTGTCAGTCTCCAACTGCCATTGTTTGGGAGGACAAACTCGGATTCGAATGGCATCCGCCTCAAAAGCAAAGCCCAATGCAACTGAATCGAATCCACCAATTTGATAGGAAGTGACAATATCACTGACTGATCCGCTATCCATCTGCAGACTGGCATTCGCACTACGAGTAAATCGGCGAATCCGAGAAGGACAAAACTGACTGTGCACAAAGAATCGAATTTCTTGTAGGACACCGTTCCAAGGTGAAGGAGAGGGCAAATCAATACAGATTCCGGCACCCTCATCGTTTGGCGCCTGTATCTGGGAGTTCCAGTTTGGGAATGCGTTTGACGAGTCTCGAATGTTTCGAGGGGCATCGTGCGCGGCCCGAATCACGAACGGTCGAATTGTCTGAATCTTCTGAATGTCTCCGGCAGCATCGGTATAAGAGAACTCTCCAATGGATTCCCACCGATCATTTCCCAAAACGTCTCTAAGATCGATCTTTTGCTCAGCAGACCCATCAGGATCCAAGGGCAACCAATGGCGGGAGTGACCGTGCTCAATACCAAAACGTTTCGAAATTCGTCCCGGTGCAAACTCGCGTAAGGCATGGTCAACTCGCATGGGAAACACTTTCGGATCTCCATGATCGGCGTCCCTTTTGGAAGCAAAAGCTTCAACGTCAATCTCCGGCAAATTCAATCCTCCGAACAGATTAGGGGGAATGAATTCTGGTAGTGGCTTCCAGAATTGGTGTTGCTCGCATCCATTTTCCCACTGTGATTTTAAGCGTCTATGCAGTGTAGGAATGACCGAAGTCATCAGAGCACGCGGCGGTTCCCAAAGAAGCGCGCTCACTTCGTCGTCAGATAGATGCAGTGAATACTTTAACCACTCCGTTAGGCGCTGCAGTTCGTCCTCGCCGGATAAAACTCGCTCGACAACATCGATCAAGGTGTTTCGCTTGCCGACATCTTTCCCTGGTTGGCTAATCTCATTCCATACATGCCCCCCACCACTTTGACCCAGATAGATCCCCAACCAGTCCATGAAGGAGAAGACAGCTTGCATCTTAAGCACGTGGCGATTGCCTAAAGGAAGGTCTCGAGGCCGAAGTTCAGGATCAAAAAGCAAGTCATACCCTTGATAGGCCAGGCGATCGCGGCCGAAGTCAGAAAGAACTACAATTGTCCAAGGGCGCATTTCTAAGCGACGGCCGGCTCGCCCTTTCCGCTGGAGAAAGGAGGCCGGGTCGCGAGGCGCCTTGTGTTGAATCACAGCTCCCACACCGGGGTCATTGAATCCAACTTCTAGAGAGGCCGTTGCTACGATTATCTCCGCATCGGCCGCGACACCACTGTCTTGAGAACTAACCCTGTCGATGGGCACGCGACCATTCGAATCCAATTGATGCCCAATTTCTTCAGAAATCCGCCATGATTGTCCTAAGATGAACCTACGTTCTTCATCGGCACCCCCAGATGCGCGAAGGTTGGCAAGAGAACCTGCTGGATGCCCTGCCGGATCGGGTCTCCCCCAACTGTTTTGCCCCTCAGCATCTCGAAGGTTAAAAAACATCCGGTTGGTAGCATCAAGATCATCGGTGAACAGAAATACCTTTTTGCCATAGGTGCCTTTTGAAATTGCGGGGAGATTCGCATCGAGAGTTCTTCGAATCAGCATGGCTGCTTGGATCGAAGTGGAAAGCAAACTGGCACCGCTAACAGGATCCCCCCGAAGCGCTAGCAAATACTCCATCCCAATCTGATCGAGCTCCTTAGTCTCTGGAGAGATCTCCTCGACGGCCCCGCTTGGAATTCCAGTGAGATGGGAAAAGAATGTCGCGGCCTCCATTAACGTTGCAGAGAGCCCAACAACGTGGGGTTTTGCTCTCGAGCGTTGCAGCCATCGACGGAGCAAATAGGCTACTTGAGCTCCATGGGAGCCATCATACGTATGGGCTTCGTCCAAAAGGAGAAATGCGGGCTTCTTCTGCGGCGCGGTCCCGACTCCGAACAACTTCCACATCCGGGAGTCAGTCATACGCTGATTCATCATCTCCGTCGTAGTGAAGAGGATGTCTGGCGGCTCATTCTGAATCCTATTACGGGTAAGAATCACCTCTTCCGATTCGACCTTACAATCACACTTTTGGCACTCCAGTCTCTCACGATTTGCCTCACGATCTTCCTCCCGCCACAAGAGTGAACTCCCGCAATCAGGGCAGACCAGAAATGGACAAACGCAGGGTTCCCCGCGGTGTTTACGCCACTTTTCACCGGCGTCTCTAGCAGTGTTTGGCGTCGGCCCAAATAAAGTTCCAATCGTCAAAGCACGCCTTCCACTATTCCTTAGAATAGACCGAATTCGGCGAGTCTGAGTCAATGTTTCACTTACCTGGTCTTTGAGAAGTTCGTTGCGTGGGTATATCGCCAAGGCCCGAACCCAATTCGATGGATCGCTTTCAATAAGCCCTACTAGATGGGTAAGAGCAGGCAGATAGAAAGCGAGCGTCTTACCGCTGCCTGTGCCTGCACACACCATGGTCGCAGAAAGATGTTGTCCACCCACCTCTTCTAGAATCCGGCTTGTCGCTCGAACCTGAAATCCGCCCAAGGGGAAATACTCACCGTCCTTGCCTCGAAGGAGCGCACTCATCACCTCTTTTTGCAAAGGTGATAAACTTGGCGTTCCGGACGCCCAAGTAGGTATCCAATCGACTGGGTTCTGATCTCGCTTTGGATATTGTCGAGGTCGATTGAGAAATCGAAAATCAGATACAAGCGATGGTGCGGTCAGCCATGCCCCGGGTTCCTTCAAGTGCTTGGGAAAGAGTTGCTTCAGACCAGCCATCAGTCGAACCGTTTCGGCCATTCGGGTGCGGTAGTTTGGACTGCCTACTCCCGTATCCCATCGAAAAAGAAGCCTTCGCGATACCATCTCCTCAAGTAAATCCTGACCTGAGGTGAACAGATTCCACCGCTCAGGTTCCCGATCGAGAAGGGCCTCGGCGCGGTCTCTCAGTTCATCTTCAGTGAAAAACCCATCGACGACCGCCCACCCAAGGAGTCTTGACTCATCACGTTCAATTTCTCCCAAGAATTCTAGAAGTGCTTCTTCCATGTAACTAATTTTTTGTGCGCAGACCCAAATCGGGACTCGCGAAGTCCTACCCTCTCGCTGTTGAAATTTTCAAGTTCCCGTCAAACCCCTTCTCCCTGAGCCACACCAATATTTCCTCAGTTAACTCCTCCAACGGCACCCCCCCAATGGAAGCGCAGCGCTTCAAGAACTTGAGCATTTCTTCCGGTTCATCTTTGAGATCTAACGAATCAATCAGATCAGACATTTCCTTTCGAATCGTCATAACCTGTCGGACCGAATCTTCATCTTCAGGCAATCTATTCTTAAGATCCGAAGCGTCCTGATTTAACTTCTCCAATTCCAGAATCGCCTCTCTGCACTGAGGCAGCACCTTGAACGATTGAAAAGCTTCGATTCCGGGAATCGAATCCTTGATATACTCGCGCCACTGTTTGGTCAATTCACTCGATAGAAGCTTTGCCATGCCGACTGCCTGAAGTTGATCAAGATTATTCCAAGTATTTCCATCGAGAATCTTACTTCGATTCTCAGCAAGCCGCTTCTGCATTGTCTCAATTGATTTCTGCAATTTCAATTTCTCTGAATCGAGATTGATTCTTTCCCTGTCAACAACGCCTTGGCTTAACATGGCAGTAAGAGTTCGTTTCAAATCATTTGCCTTACTTGAATGTCCCGTCAGGGCACTCTGGATCTTTTCCAACTTCCGCACCAATTCTGCATTGATCTCTGCGGAATCAATAAGATCCATCTTTCCGTCAAGTTGTTCACATTGCTCTAACAAATTCATTCGCACAGTTTGGTAATATCGTTCCACACATCCGAGAGTTCTTGAAGTTCTTGCTCTGTATTTCCCGCGACCCCGTCGAGGTCCTGTGGGGAATCGAGGAGACTCTGATCAACCGCCCCTCCGGTCTCTTGCAAAAACTGTTTGAATGCATTTATCAATTCCTGCGACTTCCTCATCAATGCCTCGTCAAGTCCCGCCAAAATAGAGAGCGATTTTCCAAACTCGGCCCCACCTTCAGAAAGTCTTTTTGCTTCCTTCAACGTTTCGAGAATGGAAGGCGTATTCATGATTCGTGACTTCAACGAATCAGCATTTAAGTCACGATTACGAAAAACACCGACCCTATTTGCTTTCGTCACAACATCTCTCATGCGTTCCTGCACGTCTCGCCATTCAAACTCATGACCAAATGCATTCGTCATTTCATCACACCATGACGAGACCTCTTTCGCACGATTGGCAACAATTACCGGGAGTCGAACACGAAGTTCTTTGATGTGACTTCTTGCTACAGGAGACTCCAAACAACTCCAATCAATCTCTGCATCATCGTCCAATCGCCAGTCTGACGCCCTAAGTTCACGAATTGCTGGGAGAAGAACGGATGCATCAACTGCCTGAGTATCCCCGCCTCCCCCCTGGCGCGACGATATGTGTTTCAGTAATAAGCTCTTCAACTCTCGACGGGACGTTGTAGATCCCTCTTTTATTCTGATCCAGTGATCATCGGCAGGCGGTCCGGTAATGCCACTGGTTAAACCGTCCGCCAGCATCGCGTTCAAATTATCTTCATCCTTGTTCGACGAAGCCCCTTTCAAGTTCAACAGACGGGCATCCAGTAAAAGGGCTTTTGCAAGTGGTTGAATATGAGACCTCGTAAAGAACTTTTCCGGTCCCACTTCCCGAGCATGTTCAGCTAACTGAACAGTTAAGCGTTCGATCAAATTTGCGTAGCGGGCGCAATCTTCTTCCCCTCCTTCGTAATTCCAGTCAGGTTTCTCCTTATTCCTAAGGAGTGATCGCATATCAGAGAAAAAATCTGTCAACTTCCCTGGATCTTTAAGATCCTCGTCTCTTGCCACAACTACTACTGCGTTATCCGCATCGCGCGCCCCCTGATCAGTTAAAGGGATGTAGATATTCTGTTTTGAGACCTTCACTTCTTTTTCAAGAAGTGCACTGGAATCAATCCATGAGTTGATTCCATTTTCTAGAAGGGTTCGAATGAGATTAGCCGAAGCTTGATTGATTGTCTCTTCTTTCTGCCACTTATCCAAAAGGGTCTTAGATTTTGCACCCTCCACTGGATCAGTGCCTCGCTTCGGAAATTCGACTGCACCAAGATTACCTCCGACGTTCTTCGAAACAGCACCTTTTTCAGCCTTTGGCATAGATTTCGGTTTCGCTCCCCAGTCTATCTTTGGCAACTGAAAGCACTCAAGAATAGGCTCCTTCAGGTTCGCTGCATGCCCGGGTGACTCTGGGTCGTCCCCCCAAAAATAAACGGTAGTGGCAAGTCGGCTTAGATCGTCAGGTTGGGCCTGGCTTTGGAGCACGGGTTGCAAATCCAGGCTCAAACTAGCGAATTTCAATTGGTGAAACTCCGGATATGGAAACGCACCTTTTTCAAAAAGCGATCGACTCTTTCCAACTGTTTCGCGCAGAAGAAAATGAATCAGTTTCCGTGGTTCGAACCTGTAACCAGTTGCATCTCCTGAGTAGCGCTTAGTCAATTGGCGAATCGCCCCCGGATTAAGTGGAAATAGGGGATGCCCGAGGGTAGGTGACTTCTCAAAAGCGTCTAGTTGGGCACGATCTGAATCATCCAACCTGTCTGCATTCTCCAAGTAGAAATTGGGAACCCACGCGTGAAGTCCTTTGTCGATATCTCGCTTCTTAAAGGACTTCTCCAGTTTTTCAGCGCCAAATCTTGCGGCATTCAAATACCCCCCGATGAAATCTTCAAAAACTTCGAGTGCCTCTTCATTTGACTCAAATGGACGAGTCTGAATCTTCCAACTTACCTTTGCCCGTGTCATAACGGTTTCTTCCATGATCCGGCCCTCGGTAACGGCTAACGCGGTGCGCATGGTGCACAACGTTTGCTTACCACCGGGATTTGCCTCCTGAACCATCGCCGTTAACAACGGCCCCTGAATCCCCGCTAGAACCGCAAAATCTTCTACCAAAACAACCAATTCCTTCCCCTCCTTAAGCAACCTTTTTCGAATGTCTTGGAAAATATCAGCCAGCGTCATCGATCCGATATCGATCAAATCAGACAAGGCTCTGTCGATAACTTCATTGAGGATAGCCACGATTAACTTGATGCCATCAGGAATCGTTCGAACCATTCTCAAATAGTTTTTGGTAGGGGCTGCAAGATCCTGCGTATCAATATTTTGAATAAAATCAAAGTCGCTCTCAAAGAATTCGTTTAGTGGGCCATCGTCGGTCTTTTTACTACCATTGAGACAGCGATCAGCAATCCGGGTCAGGACACCCCACTCGCTTTCATCTCCATCATGAGACGAAAAATATCCCTGTATCCCAGGATCGTGAAGTAGCGCAACTAGCGCATTCTGGGTGCAATGGGCTTTTCTTTCCTTATCTCCCGGTTTTGCTTCGTCCCCTTTAATTCTCGCAGCCGCTTCCTGTCCCAGCAGTTGAAGTTCGTTGCGTAGTCCAATTTCGAGAAGTCCGGTTGCCTTCTGAAGAGTGGGCGGTAGTCGAGCGGTCGCTATTTCCTGCTTTAAGTCTTTATATTGTTTATCCAGCAAACCTTCCAGAATTCGATCCAGAACAGTTCTCAAACTTGCGCTCTTTGGAATACGAACAATGTGTCGAGAGTCAGAATCTGATCGCATTCTCAGGTTAGCGTCGAGCCATGCAATCATGTGGGACTTCCCTACTCCAGAATCACCAATTATTGGCGCGACTAAGGTACCACTTTCCGGGTCGGGATCGAGGAACGCCCGTAAAACATCTTCTTCAGTTTCAAGCTCCGGTTCAATCCCGTCAGATCCGTAGACTTCCTTTTGCAGGGTCATTGGTCGGTGGACTGCCAGAAAAACAGCGGGACTGGCGGTTTCCGCCTCAGTGAAAAAACACTTAGCGGAATGATCACTGTCATTGGGAGGCCAAAAGTCAATAAGCTTCATAAAGTCAGGCTCTCGTAAAATGGGAAAACGTCTTCAACTTGGAGTGGTTTCTCCCAGTGAGTGTAATTCGGATCGCTTCGTCTGAATCGGCTTTGTTTTCAGCAACCAGGGTTCCATCTACAGTTAGCCGCAGAATACTCTGGCTCAGACTTGTTGATATCTGGTTATTTGGCGGTGGCGACCATGCATTACTACCATCTCTCTCGCTCAACCGATCCTCTACTTCTTTCCGGTAAACCCCACCGTCGATAACAGGAATTTCCGAAGCGAGCCCCTTCAGAAACTCGGCGGATTCAAGAGACTTCCTTTTTCCGAATACTTTTGGTATTGCAGCGCGAATAGCCCTGGTCGGATCGATCACAATGGCGGATCGCGATGCTGCTGGACTCCACGCAAATCCCAAATACTTTGCCCAAGCCTTCAATCCAGGCCAACGAGCATCATTCTGAATGATAATGGAACCCTTTCCAATCTGTTGCTGTGTGAGAGACTGAATATCACTCCAACTATCCGCCGAGGTTCTCCAAACATCTTGCGCGAGCAACCAACCCATCGCTCGTGTAAAGTCCGACGCTCGGGCATCCTCTTTCGCCCACAGGTCTGTGTTATTTTCAGATCGCAACACAAGGCGTCTAGCCAAATCAGGCAGACACTCAATTGAGCGCTCCTCTTTGCGAACGTCTTCATGAAGTAGAATTCTATCATCCTTTTCTTGTATGAGCCCCAATTCGATCCACCTATTGATTGTTGGCCTGACCTTTGCAGGATCCCCGACTTCCCCAGGGGCACACATATTGACAATATTCTCGCGACTCAGATGCTTTTTTTCACTAAGCAGCAACTTAACGATAGCAACTAGAACGCTATGATTTCCGTCATTCGTGCGGTTTAAGAGACTCATATTTTCAAAAGACTAACTAACCTATCCAAATCGATCACGCCATTTCTTACCTCGCCAATTCGGCGACGAGGATCAGCGGAGTCGCGGCAATTTTCAGGCAAAAGAATCAGGTGCAAAGATCGGTCGACCGAATACAAGGACTCGGGAATCGCCCTATCGGAATACTCAGGCGGAAGAAAAGTGACCCTGGGAACCCGGGGATGCCGACTCCAGTCATGATCCTCCTTCAAATTGCGGACAATCAAGAACCCTTCCAAGGCTTTCTGCGTAAGGTCTCTTTCAAGCGGATTCCTCTTGCCGCCTCCCCAATCAATTGCTGTTCTCCAACGGCTCGGAAGAGCAACCTCGCGGATCCCAGATTGAATCAACAGACCTAACAATCTAATCCAACGATTCGCCAGATCCCTTTGCTCGGCGCCGTGGGAATGGTAGGTGATGAAGGCCACGGGAGTTTGGTGTCGCATTGGGAGAACCCCTACCTCTTCCAGCCATTTCTGGAGACGGTAATCCAACTCCAATTCTGGAAAAGAAGCTGGCAGGGGCGGAAGATCCTCCGCTGTCTCCGAGACATATGGGATCCCAGCTTTTCCCACTTTATATACCTCTTTCAGCAAATCAGTTAAGGCGCGCTTGCGGTAAACCAGATCATCCAGAAATTTCTTACTTCTGCGAGTTGTTTCTCCGAGTTGCTGGCGGTATTCGCTCATCAGGTCATTCCATTTGTCCTGACTGTTCGGGGCGGGTCTCAACACATGAATTGCAAATCTAACTCTGTCCTCAGCGATCAATTCTTCGCATCGCAATTGATGCTCTTCATCTGTTTCACTTGGTAATTTCTTCAATTCCGGCGGATCGAAATGCTTCAGTTCGATAACGCCAACTCTCGCCATAAGAAGCAAAGTGCGAACATTCCAGATCAAATTGGAGTCCCCGGCCCAATGCTCCGTCGCCCACCTTTTCTGCAAATCTACAAAACACTGATCCTCGTAATTCACTCGACCACTCCACATAGCTTTCCAGCGTCGATATCCCTTCTCATCGCCTATCAACTGCCGAGCCCCCATTCGCTTTGCCAACTTCAAATCCTCCTTTTCCCAGATCATCATCGAGACACACGCAAATCCATCACGCCCCCCTCGTCCTACTTCTTGGTAATATCGATCAATTGTTTCCGGAACACAGGCATGCAGAACCAGCCGGACGTCGCCTTTGTCCATCCCCAACCCGAAAGCAGAAGTCGCGATCATTAAGTCCAACTCATCATTCTGCCATTTTCTGATAACCGTTTCCCGGTCTTGTGGCGTCGTCTTGCCGTGCATTAATCCAACTCGTTTCCACCCTTCGCCAACGCACCGCTCATACCACATCTTGGCGTCTTCCACTTTCGTCACGTAAAGGATGGCAGGCCGAGGGCCGTGGCGGAGCGTTTCGATAATTCGATCATTCTTTTCTGTGTCATCGCTGCATTCAGATAGAAAATAGTCAGGTTCCGGACGAAGCGTCACCGAGGCGAGGGTCTCCATCGAATCTTCCGGATCATAAAAGTGTCGGAGATCGTTGAAGGTGTCCTCAGTGACGGTGGCGGTCATCAACACGGTGCGGACGGACGGACAACGCTTTCGCAATTCCTGCCACAAAGGGCTCAACGTTTGAAACGCAGGTCGAAATACAGCACCCCACTGTCCCACCAAATGAGCCTCGTCGATCACGAAGGCTTGTAGCTCGCCTCTGTCTGCAGTCGTCAACAATCTCCTTTTCAAAGGCCCCACCAAACTTTCCGGCGAAGCAAAAAGCATGCGTTGCGTCCCCTCGTCAATTCGTTTCAAAATGGCACTTTTTTCCTCATCTCGCAGACCAGTTCGCCATGCACCGATAGCGTCAGAAGATTCAGGGAAAAACTGCCGCGATAGCTTCACCTGATCTATCGCCAAAGCTACTGTGGGAACGACAACAATGGACAAGCCTCGTTGTTGCTTTCCTACCATAGAGGCGGCAAGGCCAACCATACTCTTCCCGCTTCCAGTCGGTAAAATCACCAATCTTACAGATCCCGGGGGAGAAAGCACTACTGACCGAACGGTCTCCGCCTGAGCAACCGATAGGTAGCGAGCCACTCCCGTTACCTTTTCTGCCAGAGCGGGATCGCATGGTATCTCAGTGGGTAGTTCGGTCAACAATTTGGGGTGACGGGGTGTTTCCTTTTCTGCGGCCAAAAACGGTAATGCCGATTCTCCTCGGTCATCCTCATTCCCAGCCAAATGCAAAACTTGTACCCAATCAGGCTCCCACTCGTCAGCTTCAATCTCCAGAAGGACATGCTTAGAATCGTTCTCGGACGCATCGGCGCCTCTGGTGATCAGTCTACAACGGCATCCACATTTCTCCCAAGCTCTCTCTGAAGGCCATGGATCCATACCGCACGGGACTTGAACTCTTTGAACATTCCTTAGCTTGCCTGCTTCATATCGCAGCATGTGACGGATAAGAACGGCAAGATCAACCGGCCCAACCCTATCGATCTCTGCCAACGCCTTCCGCAATCGTTCGTGTGGCCGTTCAGAATAACTTTCCGCAGGAACAGGCATTTCCGGCCATGCTCTCAGAATAGCCTTAAGTTCCGCAAATGGGTTCATGAATTTTTTGCTGCCTCGGATAACGGAACTGCCGACAGGAACGCGACGCCACATGCATCGAGCCTCATGGATGGAGTTTTAATCCCCTCCGATATAATCGATGCCTGTTTCCCTACTTCAGCTAAATCCTGCTCCAGTTCCTGTTTCCGGGCGTCGTTGCCGTCTTCTACTGCGTCAATTCGGCTTCGAATCTGCTCTTCTACTAGGGCGGCACTAATCTTGTGACGCCTCAGCGCTTCGTCGATTCTTTCATCGAGTGCTAGACGCTCTCTAGCAGTTATCATGGCTTTCGGCCTGGCTGCCTCGCAAAGATCTCTCCAATCAGAAATTCCCGATGCAATGAGTGCAAAAGGCCAGAACTCGGGCCGAAGATTGATATCTTCCTCAGAATACGAAAGTTCCAAAACTTTCAGGATATTTTCGTTTGGAGGTAACAGGTCCTGGTCGAGCCAAATAGTCTCGACTGCAGGACGAAGTATTCCATCAGCCTTCCTCTTGAGACTCTCGCTCGAAGAATACGGCAGTGCAGCCTCGACAATGTAGTCAAATCGAATGAAGGCCCTTGCCACATGGGCTTCGCCTTCATTCTGCCCCAGAACCTGAGATTGCCGCCAAAGAGCAAAAGACGTGCCTCTGTCGTCCCAAGCTAAGTGAGAACGCACAGCCTCAATCATTCGATTTCCCAACCTCCCAAGATCAACGGAACGTGCTATCGCCTTTGGACGCTTAAACACTAAAGCCGGCGTCAGAGCTTTGCGATTGCCATCGGAATTGATCATGGACTCAATGGCCTCAGAATAGAATTCCTTTAGATCAGATATGGATAAAAGCGTTTGAGGGCCATGATCCGTCTCGCGATATTGGTATTGTATTGGACCGTTCTTGACCCCCTCCTTCTCCTTTTTTCGAAACTGAAGAAGATCTACCATCCATTTTTCGAAAGCAGACTGAAACGCATCAGCATCTTCGTCGTAATTACAGATTTCTGCGACCAATTGATTTTCCCCATCCTCATTGAGTTCAACCTCAAGTGAATCGAGGTCATCCTGGTTCCGGATTTCACGCCACTCAGTTTCAATGCGACCGCCCTCCCCTATAAGTCGTTCCGCGGCAACTCCGATGGCCGAATCCCCTTCCTCGAACAATTTATGAAGAAGTGCCTCCATCTCCTCTTCCACCACATATTGAAGCGATGCGATTGACCGTTCGAACACCTTCCATGCTGAATTCAGACAGGATTCCCAACCTTCCCAATATGGAGATTGTTTTCGATGAATCGCGAAAGATTTTACGGGTTTCCCCTTCCCGAAACGATCCAGCCTTCCAATTCGTTGTTCCAATCGATTTGGAGAAAAGGGGAAATCCAGATGCACCATACAAGAATTGTTCCCGTGAAGATTTAGACCTTCCTCTGCCCGGTAATCACATATCAAAACGTCTGCTGTATTATCATTCCACTGGTTGATCCAATCAGACTCTTTTAGGGAGTGGCGAACTATTCCAATATGCCTGGATAGTCGCACTACGTTGAACAGATCATCCGCCAATGCCGGGCAGGTTGCGAAACAAACAACCTTCACCTTGTGCGTGAGCAAGAGATCAATTGTCCGAGAAATCTGCTCCAAATAGTGTTTTCGACTATTGGTGAGAGATTCAGCCATTTTAACGACTTCTTCCAAAATCATTCTTTCACCTTCAAACAAAGGAATTTCAGCGAGCCTTCCCCCGATTTCTTTAGAAAGTATAGGGCAAAACTCCAGAGACCAGACGTGATCCGAATTTCCCAAACGGATTTTAGCCGCTAAGACAAAGGCCATCCAGTCGCATAGGGCAGATTCGAAAAGGGTCTTAAACACGAACTTCAACTCGCGAGCATTCAATGAATCATCGGAGTCTTCCCACAGCGTTTCCGCGGCCTTTGACCTCCACACCTCAAGAATCTCTTCAACTCTAGATTGCGCCAGGTCATCCCACGGTATCTCCACGTAGTTTCGGCGCCCCGTTACGACCTCCTGGACCGCTTCCCCCCTCCGATTCCTGAGAATTCGACGATGTAGCCGATAGGTTTCGCTGATGTGCAATCGCAACCGCCGCACCTGTCCTTCCAGTGCTTCCGAGTCAAATGACTCGCTATCTTCGTCCAATAATGGCTTCAAGACTGCTAGCATTTTCTGCAGTCGAACGTCATCGGGAAATAGAGAGCCAAGTTGATCAGAGAGGCCTTCTAGAAAGAACGGTTCTGTGGCGGGCGTGAATGTTGCAAAAATGTCAGCCAAAGCCTGGCGTTTCCTTACCCGAGTCCGAAAGCTATCAACATCTTCGAGTTGGTAGACGGTCGGATCCAGCAAATGCAAGAGACCGAGGAAACCGGCCTCATTCCCCAGAACTGGGGTAGCCGACAAAAGGAGTAGTCCTTGGCAATTTTCGGGCACTGACAGTGATTTGATTCGATCAAACACTGGACCGGCCGTAATCTGATGAGCCTCATCAACCACCATAAAATCCAAAGGAGCACCATCCCATTTTACAATCTCCTCATGGGACACAAATTCAATATCATGTCCAAAATCTGGACCGATCTGGCAGCGGGTTCGGAGTTCATCTTTCCACTGTGTGAGCAGTCCTTCCGGAACGACGATCAAAATGGAGTGGCGATTTGGACGATCGAGAATGTGCTGGCGAAGGACTATACCAGCTTCGATAGTTTTCCCAAGTCCTACCTCATCAGCGAGCAAATA
Source organism: uncultured Verrucomicrobiales bacterium (assembly GCA_913058215.1). Classification (GTDB taxonomy): domain Bacteria; phylum Verrucomicrobiota; class Verrucomicrobiia; order Verrucomicrobiales; family DEV007; genus Arctic95D-9. The sequence continues at coordinate 4,530 of CAJXQE010000103.1, read as the reverse complement.
CCGCTTTACTGGATCAGTTAGGATTCTCCGAACAACCTCCACTTGGTGCTGTTCAATCTCTACCGCAGACGAAATCAACCCCGTCATTCCCATCGAAGAAGCGCGCTGTCTTACCAAGTGAGAAACTAGTTCATGCCTCGAACTGTGAAAATATGGAGACTCCGTAAGTTTGGCTTGCAAGTGCTCCCAAGGATCTTTTAAAGGCCTCGCCCATCGGGCATAGACCTCCGCAGCTGGGACGCTTGCAGTCTCCTTGTTGGGAAGAGAGATGAAAACCGTTCCTCCTCCGTCTTGATCGTAATTCACGTGCCCCTGGACACGGCCCATTCTCCAACTTCCGATCTCCCGATCCAAGTAATAGACTCGGGTCTGGCGATGGAGCAACACAATCCTCAGGGAAGACATCGCAACTTCTATCTCCTTGTGATCACTGTCTACGGGCGAATCAAAATACTCGACTGTGGCAGAGATGCGGTTTGAATCGGTGATTTTCCCGACTCCGCAGTCGTTTTCAGATGTCTCGACGAACTTTCCCACATGAGGGTTTACCCTCACTCTTGAGCGGACATTCTCTTCCTCAAAATCGCTCATAATTATACAAATTGAAGAATCGCGCATGCCGAGCGACCGCCGTTGATGAGCAAGCAGCGGGGACTTCCTCCACGGTTCTTTTTCAACACATCGAACCCCACCCCAGACCGTATTATAAACGGCATGGGCGTTCGAATCTCTAGATGGAAGTCAATCGCAACCCACTTCAAGACCAGGTGGATCAGATCTCGACACTTCCACCAGATCGCTTCTTTGTTAGGAGACAACTCGGCCAGAGGACCGGACAAATGACTATTATGAGCATGAATGAAAGTAAACATAGAATACAAAAAGATTAACGCGCCCCATCGCCAATAAGGCCATGCCCTACCACTCCTACGAACGTGTTTAAACATCGAAATTCTAGACGTATGTTAGAGTTCGCTGGAAAGGTGGGGAGAAAATAATTTCCGCATATCCGTTAGTCTCTATAGAGGCGAATCCCCCTTCTGTTCTTCTTCCCTGAAAATCGTCTCCATCGGTGCGCTAAGGTCAGCAGCATCGGCATCCATTACCCGCATCGCCCTGACCTTTCGCCCAAACGCGCGACCGGAGTCTCTGGCCATAAAGCAGTTATAACTATCCACGCTTGCTGCGTTGTGAGCATGTATATTCATCTGCGACGCAGTGGCAATAGCATCCTGACCGGCAGCCAGAAAGAGAAATTGCCACCAACCCACACGAGAACCGCTTCGCCTCAGGATTCGAAAGCGTGATGACCTTGAGATTCGGATGTTTGGGCAGTTTCTTTGCCTTGCTTCCACCGCAGAAGAGCAGAATAGGCGAGGCAAATTCGGTTTTTTCGGTGATTCCACAAGCGTCCAGATATAAATCACCTAGCAAAATGAGGTTCAGATCCCGCTTCCCTGACATCAGGACGGCGAAAGTCTTTGCCGACATCCAACTGCGCCGCCCACTCTCGCAGTTCGCCCTTTTTCATGCCGGTGAAGGTGGCCTCGTAGGGGGCAATATTGCGATCGGATGGAATCAGCCCGTAGCCGGCGGAGAGGATCTCGAAATCCAGATCAAAAGTTCCCTTTTTCCCTCGAATCAGATCGATCCCCTGCATGAGGCGAACATGCTGCTGCCCCGAATAAAGTGCCTCGGCCGACGTCGGCTTAGATGAGATCTCCTTCTCACGTTTCTTAACGTGTGCCGGCCCAGATTGGTAGTCCTCAAGCGTCAACTGTACAGGATCACTCACATGCTTCTCGCCGGTGCAGGATGTGAGGATCAGGGGTTTCGTACAATTTGTCATTTATAAATAGAGATTGGAGGATGCATTGCAAAGCCCTTTCCTACCAATTACACAATCGCGGTTTTCACAGGGATCAGAAGCTGGACAGAACCTCTGCGACAAAAGCTGAGATGCGCTACTCTGCCCACCGAAAGCAAGTATTTGAAGATCAACCAGAGATGCCCTCATTCCCCGGGATATGGCAAATGCCTGAACTCGTCGAACCACCTCTTGAAGATTGGCTTCTCCAGTCTCCTTTTGGACAATCCCAATTCTCCGCGCTAACCGCATGATAATCAGATCCGGCTTCACCGCATCGTGATCTAGATCCAATAGCAACTGGAGCAACGAAGTCGTATTCTGGAAAAACGGCATCTTCCGGGACCGGAGATCGGCGCGTAAAAGTAGAAAGCCGTCCCAAAACTTGTCGACGTCGCCTCCTGATTTTAACCGTTGAGGGATCTGGAAACCTTTCAGATAGTTCGCGAAACTCCCATGCTCCATTGCGAGATCGCGCATCACCTTGGCGGCATTGACCATCGCGTCCACCTTCCCCCTAAATCTCATGTGTCCAAGGGACTTCCAATATCGTCTCCGGATCGCTTCCGGCTTTTTCAGTGACAATCGCTCTACTTCAAAATTCGCAAAAGCTTCAGAAAACACCAGTTCATTGATTAACTTATCTATCAACCTGGACTGCGCCCCCTGACTGAAGGCAATAGCAACACAGATACGCCGCATCATTTCGTGATCATCAGGTATGGGATCACACCTTTTTCGAGACGTCCGCTTTGCTTCGCATTTCCAGTCCGACAATCCATGCGACTTCGTCTGGACCGCGATCAAATCGAGGGCCGCAGAATATTGCTGAAATGCCCTCTCCACTGGCATTTTTAACAATCGCTTGATCGGACGACGGCAAAAGCATTGTGATCATGGATGCTCTCATGATTCACCGTTTTCACCGTAAACGACGCAATTCGGGGATCATCCCTAAGTATGGCTGCCGCGTTCCGAACGACGTCTTCGACGAAGACGGGATTGTCATACGCTTCTTCGGTAACGTGTTTCTCGTCAGGCCGCTTCAGAAGGGAATAAATCGGGGCTGAACCAGACCGCTCCGCAACGCCGACTAGATCCTCGATCAAGATAAACTCCCAGGATCCATCCTCTTTCCTCGCCGGCGTCACCTCGGTGGTTACGTATCCCCGTTGATTGTGCGCCCCGCGTGCGCTGATCTCTTTACTGCAGGGGCAGAGCGTCGTCACCGGAGTCTCGACACGAAGAGTGAAATCATCCTTCGATCCATTCGATTCACCAATAAACGTGCAATGACACCGCACTTTAGCAGGCATCCCCGTGACCGGTGCCTTCTTGGTGATAAAATAGTTAAAGCCAACCTCAATGTGAGCGCTCTCCGCATCCAACCGACTCTTGAGATCGTGGAGAATGTCAGGAAGCGTCCGCATCGTCACCTCCCCCTCATGCTTAGAAAGCACCTCAAGGAAACGGCTCATGTGAGTTCCCTTGAAATGATGCGGGAGATGGACCGACATTGAAATCTTTGCGGACACGGGCATGGCGTTCCCCTCGGCATCCATCACCTGAATGGGATACTCCAGGTCTGAAATTCCGACACGATCAATGGCAATGCCACGTTTGTCGCCGCTTGCCTGGATGTCTGGAAGAATCTTTTCGCTCATTTGTTATCCTTCAAAATATTCAGCCCTGGAAGTTGCCGTCTCCCACACCCGGACTTTGATGATCCGAACCCCGGATCTCAGCGGGTATTTCTTTTCCGGATTGGCAGAATAAGCTGCCAGTTTTTGGGTGAAGGTGTCGTGAATGACTTTGGCCATGAGTTCCGTAGTAGGATCCTGAAATTCAAAACCGATTACCCTGTCTCCATAGAGATTCTTGAATGTGTCATAGGCTTCGTCATCGGTGTTCATGCACATGGCATGATCCAAGGTGTCGAGGTTATCCTCGACTGCTTGCTTCATGATCTTGAAGTCACAAACCATCTCGTTCTCGTCCAAGTCTTCCGCCTCGAGCACGAATTCAACTTTCCGAGTATGCCCGTGTGGAAATTGACACTTGTCTGGATGCTTCGAAAGCATGTGGCCGTTTTCAATATCGATGGTTTTGCAGATTCTGAGGGGCAAAGAAGAAGATTAATTTACAGTAGGGGTGAGACAATCGGAGGGGGCAGTCTTTTTATTACATGAAATCACTTTCAATTCGCTCGAAAGCCTCAATCACATCTTCATCTGTAAGGTCATTGAAACCGAAATGGAAGTGGTTTTGCTTCTCGATGAGGGAATCGATCAGCGGAAAAGCAGTTTCATCAAGGTGAACACCATCACCAAAAATCTGCACGTCCTCGCCGAAGACCTCGAACTTCCAATGATCAGGATATCGACGCTTTGCTATCTTCGACACGAAGAAGGATCCTTCTAGAAAAAAGCCTCCATCCCCATCCTCGAGTTCAGATTTGCTGATGGCCCAGGCTTTCTGTCCGATAGCCCGGTTCAGAAATGCTTTGGGCTTCCGGGTGAGCCAGTAGACTTCCTCTGAATCCCATGAAAATCGGTGCTCCATGACGTGATCGAGATGGGGAGCCAGGAAGTGCCTGTCGCTTGATCGGTCCATGATCTGTCTCTTATACACATCTGACGCTGCCGACGAAGAGGATAGTGTAG
>CAJXQE010000102.1 GCA_913058215.1 uncultured Verrucomicrobiales bacterium | reverse complement strand
TCAGCCTCGGTCTCGTGGGCTCGGAGATGTGTATAAGAGACAGATCAAGGAGGTTGTCGATTCTGTCGATATACCCTTTGTGGATTTGCCGGTTTACCTCTTTTCCAATGGAATCAAGCTCCCTGAGGTTGTTAGTGGAACCGCCGATGTCTTCGCGATGAAGGGATGCGTCTTCGGAGGCTTTCGTCATTTTCCTCCCCCGGCGCTGGAAGTCGGAAATTTTTCTGACAGCAAGTCGATTCTACTTGTTCGCGATCCGCGCGATATTCTCGTATCGTTTTATTTCTCGATGTTGAAGAGCCACGCGATTCCCAAAAGCGGGGCCGCACGCGATACTCTTCTGGCCGAGAGGGAGCGGGTTTCCGATTTCGACATTGATGAGTTTGTCCGTGAAAAATCAGCCTTCGTTATCAAGCAGTTTCAGAGATATGAGCGTCAACTTCTTGCCAAGCATTCCGGCAGTTGCCGTCTGTTTCGTTACGAAGATGTTATCTTTGAAAAGACACAGTGGCTCAGCGATGTGTGCCAGTGGTTTGGCTGGAACGTTGATCCTGCCTTGATTGAAAAAGTGGCCAATGCTCACGATATTCGGCCGTCGGAGGAGAATACAGACGCGCACATCCGGAGGGTAGCACCCGGGGATCACCGGGAAAAATTAAGTGAGGAGACCATTGAGTGGCTCAATCAGGAATTGCGGGAAACGGTCGCACCTTTTGGGTATGATTTAACCTGATGTGTTGCCTTGAAACAAGGCCGGTCAGTTAGGAGAAAGGGATAGCATTTATGTGGATTTTTATCGGTGGAATGATTCGATCTGGATCGACTTTGGAGTACGATATAGCGATCGAGTTGGCGGTTAAGTATCTTGGGGGAATTACCCTTGGGTATCAGGAGGTCGCAGAACTGGATTCCCTTTTGAGGAAAGACGGAGAACTGATCCCGGCACCGGAAGTGCCCACGGTGGTCAAGACTCATGTCTGCACACCGGACATCCAATCCATTCTAAAAGGTGATTCCGGCGCTAAGGCTTTTTACACTTATCGAGATCTCCGCGATGTGACCGTTTCGGCGAAGCGTCAGTTTAAGCTTAGCTTTGAAGATATTCGCAGGAAGAAGTGGATTGAGTCATCTATCGTCGACTATTTCCTCTGGACCGGTTGCTCAGGAGTCGAAGTGACTTCCTATGTCGATTTGATTGGCGACCGGGAGCGCGCGGTATCCAAGATAGCGGAGCATCTTGGAATTGAGATTTCCGGCGACGAGGTCTCCCGTATCGCTGAGAAATTCTCGCCGGAGCAGCAGAGACTTCGCCAACCCGATGAAGAAGCGGAGGGCAAGGACGGTTCACTCGAACTTCACCCTGGACATGTCGGTAAAGGGGCCGTTGGAGCTTGGAAAAAGGATCTACCTGAGGAAGAGGTCAAGGAATTGGAGCAACGCTTCGGAGGATGGATGAAAGAGCGGGGCTTCGAATTGAGCGATGCAGGTGACCTTTGTTCCTACGATTCGTTTCTGGAAGAGATGCTCCGGGAGCAGTCCAGTGCGTCCCGGCTTCACGAGCAGGTGGTCCGTGAGAAAGAGGCTGAATTGAAACGGGTTTACGCCTCAGTGGACGAATTGGTAATGGAGAATGAACTGCTTCAACAATCTCCTCTGAAGCGCTTTTGGCAGTCTCTGGGTGTCAAAAAGTCCGGATAGTAGGATTTCTTCGCCATCTCAATTGCGAGTGGCCAGTCCTGACGAAAGTCTAAGCTTTAAGCGTCCACTCATGGAGCCGGAACCAATTCACGTGACACGCACCTCCCTACCGGTGCTGGAAGACTATGTCGACCATCTGAAGGATATCTGGGAGAGCGAACGGCTGACGAATCATGGCGGGAAGGTGCAGGAACTGGAAGCCTCTCTTGCTGCCGCGACCGGGGTGAAGCACGCTCTTTGCGTCGCCAATGGAACGATCGCTCTCCAACTGGCAGTGCGGGCCCTTCATCTCGAGAAGACAGAAATTGTCGCTTCCCCTTTTTCCTATATCGCCTCTGTTTCGAGCCTCTTGTGGGAAGATTGTCAGGTTACTTTCGCGGATATCCTGCCGGGTGATCTGACGATAGATCCGATGGCCCTGAGTAAGTCGATTACCGATAAAACTCGCGCGATTATACCGACTCATGTTTACGGCTTTCCCTGTGAGGTGGATGCAATCGGGGAGCTCGCGGAGAGCCGAAACTTGCGGGTGATCTACGATGCCTCCCACTGTTGGGGAGTTAGGTTTAAAGATAAGAGCATTTTTCAATACGGCGACATTGCTACGCTCAGCCTTCATGCTACTAAGCCCCTGCAAAGCGGAGAGGGCGGGGTGATTTTTACTGACGATGACGAAGCTGCCGATCGCATAAAATGGCTGCGCAACTTCGGGCACACTGCCCCTGATTCGGAAATCTGCGGACTTGGAATCAATGGGAAATTGTCCGAGCTGCATGCTGCTCTGGGGCTCTGCTCCCTGAAGATGAGCGGTGATCTTCTCCAGCGACGAAAGGATGTCGCCGCCGCCTACGATGATGCTTTTTCTGGAAACGCCGGGGTCATCCGTCCTAAACCGCAGGAAGGGACTGAACGAAATTTCGCTTACTATTCGGTGCTTCTCGAATCAGGTGGAAAAGTGGAAGAGGTAGTCGCCGGATTGAAGCGGAAGAATATTTTTCCCCGCCGCTATTTTCGTCCCGGCCTGAACCGGCTCGGGTTTCGGGAAATACAGCCAATGCCCGTGAGTGAAGATACGGTGGAGCGGGTTCTTTGCCTCCCTCTGTCCGCAGAAATGAAGCCGGAAACGGCAAGCGGGATTGCCGCCGAGTTGTTGGGAATCCTGGAGGGGAAATCCGGCTCTTCTACCTGAAATGACTTTGACCGAAACAGGGAAGCGGAACAGCCACGGCTACCGTTCCGCCGCTTATGCCGAAGCGATATTGCAGCCGGGCGAACACGTGGTGCCCCTGCCTGCTGCTGGGGGCTGGGCGGTTTCCCGTCCCATAGATCCAATCGGTGGCGGGGAAGTCGCGGCCTTCGATGGCAGCGCTTGTTATCCGCTGTGTTCCCTCAGTGACTGGGATCAATTGCCCGGGGACCTGAAGAATCTATCACCAGAGTGGATTTCGTTTTGTGCCGTAGTCGATCCCCTGGACGAAGTGAGCGCGGGCACTCTCGAGCAATGTTTTCCGGACCGACTCATTCCCTTCAAGACGCATTTCCTGGTCGACTTTTCCGGCGATGCCGAAGTGACCGAGATCATTGACCGGTCCCATCTGCGGAAAGCGCGTAAAGGACTCCGGGAGACCGAGGTGAGGCACTTGGAAGAACCGGCGGAGATTGCAGATTCCTGGGTAACTCTTTACGGAAACCTGATCGAGCGTCATTCAATTCAGGGGGTGGCGGCATTCAGCGAGGCTTCTCTCAGGGCGCAACTCGATGTGCCGGGAGTGGAGCCTTTCGCCTGCTACAACGAGGGCGGAGAATGCATCGGGATTGTGCTCTTTCTCCGGGACGGTGACCGGGCATATTATCATCTTGGCGCCTATTCTGAAGAGGGATACCAACAGCGCGTTTCCTTCGGGATCTTCCTGACCGCTTTCGAATGGTTGCGGGGACAGGGAGTCCGGGTGATTAATCTCGGCGGCGGAGCCGGATTGACGGTGGAGCCGGGAGACGGGCTCGCCCGATTCAAGAAGGGTTGGTCAAACGCCAGCGGGACCGCATATTTTGGGGGGGTCGTGCTCCAGCGTGACGAGTATATGAAGCGGTCCGGGGGAAGTGATGATCCCGGCAATTTTTTTCCGGCCTATCGCGGCCGCAATTGAGGTAAACGATGACAGTAGAAGAAATATTCAAAACCGTATTCGGAATTCCCGAAAGCGATGTGACCGACTCTCTTGAGTTGAAAGAAATCTCGTCATGGGATTCGATGAGTCACATGGTGCTGATAACTCAAATCGAACAGGAATTTGAGATCGAAATGACTGGTGACGAAATCGCCGATCTGGATTCCGTTCAAAGCGTCAAAAAAGTGGTCGCCAGACACAGGGAGGGCAAGTGATTCTGCAGGAATCCAGCGTATTGATAACAGGTGGTGCCGGCGATGTCGGTCGTTTCCTGGTGGATGGATTGAGATCGAAATGCAAGGCGGTTGCCTTGCTCGATCTCGACGATGAGAAATGTGAAGCACTGAAAGCGAAAGGCGTCCCTTTTGTAGAGCAGTGCGATCTGACTGATCCCGAGCAGATAGCGAACAGCTTCGATGCCTTGGAGGAGTCAGGGTTTGTTCCCGACGTAATCGTGAACAATGCCGGGCTTATATACAGTGAGCCTCTCTACAACATGCTGAACCGGGAGGACGGACGCCATTCTCTCGATGGATGGCAACGTACGATGGCGGCGAACGTTGATACCACTTTTCTCGTGACCAGGGAAATGGTCAGCCGCTGGATGAAGAAAAGGAAGAAAGGATCCGTCATCAATATCAGTTCGATCTCTGCTGATGGAAATCCCGGGCAGACTGCTTATTCCGCAGCGAAAGGGGCGGTCATTTCGATGACGAAGGCATGGGCAAAAGAGTTGGGGCCGATGGGGCTGCGTTTCAATGCGATCGCTCCCGGATTTTTTGACACGGCTTCCACGTCGAAGGCCCTGAATGAGGCAATCATTGATCGGATCAAGAGTTCGGTGCCCCTTCGTTCTCTGGGTGATCCTGCCGATCTCCTCACGGCGGTCGCATTTCTCATTGAGAACAATTACGCAAACGGAATGGTGCTTCGTCTCGACGGAGGTCTTACGATTTAGGAAAACCTTTTGGTTCATTTGTTAGAAATGACCTACACACATAACATCGCCGGAAAGCTGGATGACGTTGCCGGGAAATTCGGCGATCGAGTCGCGTTGAACTGCGGACAAGACGAATCTGTCACTTTTACTGAACTGCGTGAACGCAGCCTGATATTCGCCTCTTTTCTTTCGGGTAAAGGGATCTCGAAGGGCGAGGTAATTGCGATTCTGAATGACAAGTCGCCGGATGGATTTGCATTCATGCTGGGTTGCCTGAGAATCGGGGCGATCTACACCAACCTCGATCCGGAAAGCCCCCCCGAAAGGCTCAAGCGAATCCTGGACCAGTGTCAGCCCGCTCTTGTTGTTTCCTGTTTTGATTCAAGCGAAGGAGCGCCTGTGCTCACAACTCTCGGGGAATTGGGCATGGAAGTCGTTCCAGTGACGGAAGCGGGCACCATCGGAAGCGAAGAACAGGGCGGAGACTTCCCCGAGGTTACAGGGTCCGACCCCGCCTATCTGATGTTCACTTCCGGTTCGACCGGTTACCCGAAGGGCGCCGTGATTTCTCATGGGAGTTTGTTGAACTTTGTCGACTGGGCTGCTGACTGTTTTGAAATCACACCGGATGATGTGCTGACAAACGTCAATCCGATCTACTTCGATAACTCGGTGTTCGACTTTTACGCTTCGGTTTTTAATGGAGCGACTCTCGCGCCTGCGTCACAGGCGGTGGCACGTGATCCTCGACGACTGGTTGCCTTTGTTGCCGAGCGGAACTGCACCATCTGGTTTTCGGTTCCTTCTTTGCTCGTCTATCTGCTCACGACCCGGGCACTTAAGTCGACCGACTTTCCGTCGGTCAGAAAAATTATTTTTGGAGGCGAAGGGTTTCCCAAGCCGAAGTTGAAACAGTTGTTCGATCTTTTCGGGGACCGTATCGATCTAGAAAATGTCTACGGTCCAACTGAAGGGACCTGCATTTGCTCGGCTCACACGGTGGGCGAATCCGATTTCGAGGACATGTCCATCCTCACTACTCTCGGATTCATCGCGAAGAATTTTGGCTATGAAATCCTGCCTCAGGGTGAGGATGAAAATTTCGGGGAGTTGTTTCTGACTGGTCCCCAGGTCGGGATCGGTTACTTCCGGGATCCGGAGCGAACTGCTGATTCCTTCGTCCAGAATCCGATGCACAACGATTTCCGCGATATCGGATACCGGACCGGCGACCTCGTGCAACGGGATGAGAAGGGTCACCTTCATTTTAAAGGGCGGGTCGACTTCCAGATCAAGCACATGGGCTACCGTATTGAGCTTGAGGAGATTGAGTCCGCTCTCAACCTTCTCAAAGGAGTCAGGGAAGCGGTCGCGCTTTACGAAACTCTCGGAGATGGTCTTGGGATGATCCTCGGATATGTTGCTGCTGATTCGGATTGTTCGCCCGACGAATTACTTGCCGATGCGGCGAGATATCTGCCTCCCTATATGATGCCAAAACGGATCGCAATCCTTGAGGTCCTGCCGAAAAATGCCAACGGAAAGATTGATCGGGGTGCTCTTCGGGCGAATAATTGATCTGATCGTATCTTACTAAACTGAAATGAAACCTGTAGTTCTCTTTGGCTGTGGAAAAATCGCAGAGGTAGTCCTTCATTATTTGCAGGATGACGAACGATATGAAGTCGCTGCTGTGACAGTGGATCGCGAGTTTCTTCCCGGCGAAACCTGGAATGGACTGCCAACGGTCGCTTTTGAAGATGTGCAGGAAAAGTATCCTCCGGCTGACTTCGATATGTTTGTCGCACTCGGTTACCAGCAAATGAACGGACTTCGCGCCGGAAAAGTGGAGGCTGCCACTGCCAGTGGTTATGAGCTCATTTCCTACGTTCATCCGGACGCTGCTGTTCCCTCGGACTGCGAGTTCGGACCGAATTGCTTCTTCATGCAGAACACTCTGATTCATCCCAAAGTGAAACTGGGGAGCAATGTCTTTGTTTGGAGCGGGGCGATGGTCGGGCATCACAGCGTCATTGGTGATCACTGCTGGCTCACATCCTGTACGAATATTTCGGGTGTAGTTACCGCCGGTGAAAAGTGTTTCTTTGCGGTGAACAGCACTGTCGGACACGGTGTGACCCTGGGGAAAGAATGCTTTGTTGGTGCGAATGCATTGGTGGTGAAAGATGGCGAAGATGGTCAGACATTCATCGTTGAGGCAACGAAAGCACATCGTCTGACCAGCGCTCAATTTCTCCGCCTTTCCAAATTTGATGACCTGTAAACCATGAGTGATAAACCGAGAGACTACCGATGCAAAGGTCTGGAGACCGCGAAGTTTGACTGGCGGAGGGATGCTTATTACGAGTCCTTGCCCAAGGTGATTGAGTTGGCGGGCGAGCCACAAAATCTAATTCACCATTTCCCAGCTTACACTGGTCATGTCACTATGGCCCGGTTTCTGGCACTGTATGAAGCCTACAAAATGACCATGGGGTTGTCGGGGCATATTGCAGAGGCGGGTGTTTTCAAAGGAACTTCGGTGATTCAATTTGCTAAATTGATGCAGCTTTTCGAGCCGGAATCTCTCAGCCTCGTCTTTGGGTTCGACTGGTTTCAGGGAAACAAGCCAGAGGGAGAAGAAGCCGACCTCGTTCCTGAAGGTTCGTATTTTGCAAGCTACGAGGAGGTAAGTGAACTGGTTTCAGTGCAAGGCCTCGATCCCATTGTTCGTTTATTGAATATGGATCTTTCCGGTCCGGAGCTGGAAGCTTACTTCGAAGATAACGATCACCTCCATTTCAAAATCGTAATGCTTGATTGTGGGCTCTATGAAGTAGTAAAGACCTGCCTGCATTCATTTTGGAAACGTCTTGGTGTTGGAGGTATTCTCATCCTGGACAATTTTAATCACGAGACCGCACCGGGTGAGGTAAAAGCGATTCGGGAAATGTTGCCATCGGCAAAAATCGAGACCTTCCCTTTTTGCGCGCAGCCTTCCGCTTACATTGTGAAGCAGGCGTAGAGCCGTGACCATGCATCCCCGGTGGAAAAAAATGGGGCTGATCTTCCGACCGGAAGGGCAGCACGGTTGGATGAACAGCCATGCCCAGGTTCCGACGGTTCTGGTTGACGAGCAGAACGAGTTGGTTCGTGTGTATTTCGCTAGCCGCCCGGAACAGTCTTTGAGTCTGACGACCTACGTTGACCTCGACATTCATGACCTTTCCCGGGTAGTGTATCTTCACCCCGACCCAATATTGTCACCCGGCGGGATGGGAATGTTCGACGAGCATGGTATCATGCCGAGCAGTGTGGTCCGGAATGGCGATCAGGTTTTCCTTTACTACAGTGGGTGGTCACGCGGGACAACACTCCCCTACAATAATTTTACGGGCCTGGCTATCAGTGAGGATGGCGGCCGGACTTTTGAAAAATTCAGCAAAGGTCCCATCATTGATCGAACGCCGACGGAGCTCTATTCCGCCACCTCACCTCACGTGCACCGCAAAGGTGAAAACGATTGGTGGATGATTTACTGTTCCGGCTTGGACTGGGTTGAGGTAGATGGGAAACTGGAACATCTCTACGATTTAAAGGTGGCCCGATCAGATGATGGAATCCGTTGGGACCAGGAAGGTAATACGGCGATTGGGCAGGCTCATATGGAAGAGGCGATCACCAAGCCGACGGTTGCGAAACTCGGGGATACTTATGCGATGTGGTTTTGTTTCCGGGGAGCTGGAGATTTTCGGGGCGGAAAAAATTCCTATCGCATCGGCTACGCGGAATCCACTGACTTGATCCATTGGGAACGTCGGGATGAGAATGCGGGAATTTCATCTTCTGACGGCGAATGGGATTCTGAAATGATCGCCTATCCTGCTGCGATCAAAATTAAGGAAGATTACTATCTTTTCTACAACGGAAACGATTTTGGCAAAGACGGTTTCGGCATAGCGCGACTCGAGAACTTCTCATAGATGACCGAATATGACTTGAAGACAGAGCGGCTGACAATGCGCCCGGTGTGTGTTGAAGATGCCGATGCCTTGTGGCCTCATCTTTCGAATCCGGAGATTCCCCGGGATATGGCCTGGGAAGCACATCAGGAATTCGCTGAGACCATCGCTTTCCTAAAGCGGGCGGAGGAAGGTTTAGAGCTCGGGCATACCGTACATTGGGCGGTTTTGCTTAATGAGAGGATTGCCGGGTTGTTTTCCCTGATTGCGATCAAGCGCCAACATCGGGCAATCACTTATGATCGTGCTGAATTGGCGTATTGGTTGGCGCCTGAGTTTCAAAGGAAAGGAATCATGACTGAGGCAGGCATTGCTGCTATTCGCTTTTCCTTTGAAAAACTGGGCTTGAATAAGCTGGTGGTTTCTCATCACGTAGGAAACGTCGCCTCAGAAAAACTGATCAAGAAATTGGGATTCCGCTGGATGTGCCGGGAAAACCGCTCGTTTTGTAAGTGGGGCAACTGGATCGACTGTGAACATTACGAAATGTTGAGCAGCGAATGGCAGGACGCGAATGCTTGAGTTGAGTTGAGGAAGTGAAAGCACACTGATTATGGACAATGTCTTTATAGATCCTGCAACGGGATGTGATCTGGTTTCGGAGAATTCAGAGGAGGGGGGTGAAACGAGCTGGCTCAAGGGAGGAAGCGGGGAAACCTTTGAAGTCGTCAATGGAATTGCTAACCTGGTTTTTCCAAAGGAACTTGCCGAACAGGACCAAGAGGCGTGTGCTTTTTACGACGGCAGGGCGGACCAGTATGATGACACTTTGCATTTAACCTTTGTCACGCATGGGCTCGACGAAAATGAAACGCGTCATTCTTTTATTGAAAAACTGAATCTCAAGGAGTCCAGCAAAGTTCTTGAGATTGCCTGTGGCACGGGTCGGGATTCCGTCTTGATCGCTGACTTGTTAGGAGAGGGGGGGGAATTGCATCTGCAGGATCTGTCCAGCGACATGATGCGTCGTTGTCATGACAAGTTAAAAGACCACGAAGCAGTACAGTCCTTTGCTCTCGCAAACGCAGTGCACCTTCCCTACCGCGACAACTACTTTGATGCGGTGTACAGCTTCGGTGCCCTTGGGGAGTTTTCCGATCAGGCACGAGCCCTTCGGGAAATGGCGCGGGTGACGCGGCCCGGTGGAAAGGTTGTCGTTGGGGATGAAAGCGTTCCTGTCTGGCTTCGGGATACTGAATACTACGGCATTCTCAAAGAGACCAACCCCATGTTTGCTGCCGAGGTCCCATTGCAGCACCTCCCTGTGGAGACTCGAAACACAAGGATTCATTATGTGATTGGGCAGGCTTTTTACCTGATTGAGTTCGAAGTGGGTGAAGGCGAGCCGACAGCAAATTTCGATTTCCCTATTCCCGGTGCTCGCGGAGGTACTTATCGGTCACGTTATGAGGGGAAGCTGGAAGGAGTTACGAAAGAGACCAGGGAACTGGCTTGGAAGGCGGTAGGCGAGTCGGGCGGTGATATGCATTCGTGGTTGGATAATGTTGTTCGCGCCGCTGCGACTGAATCACTGAAAAGCGGCGAGCGCACCGATCAGCTTGAGCGCCACTAGGCTGAATTAATTTATTGAAAAGAATCCGTGAGTATTCGCTCTTACATCCACATAGGTTCCGCCAAGTGCGCCAGCACTTCGCTGCAGGAGCACTATTTTGACAAGCATCCCGAACTGTTTCATCTGGGATGCTCGGCAGGAGGTCTCGTTCCGCCGTATTACAATCCTGCGGTGAAGCTTGCGCTGGAGTGGGATCTGCGGCTTGCCTGCGATTTTGTCTACGATCACGAGCGGGTCAGCGAAACCTTTGCGGACTGCGGAAAGGATTTTGCGGACTCGGGACGAAAATACATGGGGATCTCTTCGGAGAGTTTTACCATGAGCATGCACCATGAGTGCGACATTACCCAGACGGCGGATCGCCTCTGCAGACTGTTCGGAAAAGAGAGCAAGATCCTGTTCATTACCCGAAGTCAGGATGATCACCTCAAGTCGATCTACAAGGAGTGGATCTGGGGCGGGATGCCCTTGACCTGGCGGGAGTTCCTCAATGCAATTTTCTACGGACAGTTTCAGAGTCTATATTCTGAATTGTTCTTTGACCGGATAGCCGAATACTACGCGAATCTATTCGGAAGGGAAAACCTCCTCGTTCTTCCCGTGGAACTCCTCTTCCAGAATCAGGCGGATTTTCTGACCCGGATCAGCAATTTCCTGGAAATCGAGGATTGCATACACGAACTCCCCAATGCGAACAAGGCGCGGCCTGAAAGCATGGTGGAGCATATGCGGCAGATGAACGAGGTGAACCGGCACAATATCGGCCGCAGCGTAATGGAGCCGGCCAATACCTTTCGTCATGATGAATATTACACCGAGATTTTGGGAATGCCTGCTCCCCCGGACAATGATGCAGACATCCGGCGCAAGCGGCAGAACGTGAGGTTGACTCAATTGGGGGATTCCGATGGCAGCAATCATGCGATGAAACTCGACTGGACTGCAGATCCGGTGGTGGTGGCTCATATGGAGGAGAAGTACCGGGAAGGCAACGGGCGTTTGGCGGAGTATCTTGATTTGGATTTAGGCCAGTGGGGGTACGAGAAATTGAGCATCACCAATCGTTCTGAAGACGATTCGGGGTGGAGGAAATGGCTTCCAAAGTCCGGCGCATAGGAGATTAGTCGCTGTTGATTAATCAAAAATAGACAGCTTTAGTCACCCAGAAGAATGAGTAAATCCATCGACAAGACGGAGATCCGGTTTGCGGCGAACCGGGAGGATCAGGATTTTCCCGAGTGGACGGCGAAGGTCCCCGAGCGCTGCTACATTATTGCGTCGACTCCCCGCTGCGGCAGCACGCTCTTGTCGAAGGCGCTCGCCGCGACGGGGCTTTGCGGGCGTCCGCATGAGTACTTCAATCACCTCCATGTTGAAGACTTTGATCGTCGCTGGGATTTCTTTCCGCCCGATTTAATTACCAAGAACAGCCTCGCCCGGGGAAGGCGGCGCCCGGTTCCCGATCTGGGCCGGTACACTTCAGGGCTTATCCGGCACCGAACTTCGCCGAACGGGGTCTTCGGTGCCAAGATTCATTACTGCCATATTGACAGTCCGATGATGGGCGGCGTGTGGCCTCACCAGCTATTTCCGGGCGCACGATTCATTCACATCAGCAGGGAGAACACCGTGAGGCAGGGGGTCTCGCATGTAAAAAAGGGATTGCTGGGTGTTGAACAGACTGCGAACGCGAAGAACCGTCACAAGCTGGTTTATGACGGGGAGTCCCTTCTTTCCAGCGTGCGCTGGATGGAGGAGCAGAACCGCGCCTGGACGAAATACTTTGACCGTTTTCAACTTCCTGTCTTCCCAATAAGCTACGAGGAAATCGTGGGGAATTATGAAGAGGGGATTCGCTCGGTCCTTTCCTTTCTTGAAATCGATTTTCCAGGCACCTTTGAAGAGCCGCCGACGAGATCGGAGTCCGATGAGTACAATGAGGACTGGGAGCGACGTTTTCGGAAGGAGTTTGGGAAGGTCGTATAAAAAGGCTCGAGCCTGACGGAATACGCCCGGATTAGGGCTGTGGATTTGACGGTCATTGACGCATCATGCCGAAACTGGAATTCGTATTTGCGATCAGCCCCTCACTCGCGTTTCTCTCGCAGGTGCGGGTGTTTGCTGAATCGTTGCGACATCTCGGTGATCCTTACGATTCCGCAATCATTCACGTATGTATCGGGGCAGACTGCGAGCCGATCGATTTGTACGAAGTCGTCCCCTGGACAAGCCGTTACCCGATTCGCTGGCATTGGGCGGAGCGAGAAGATTTTCTCAAGTATTCCTATTCCGCTCAAACGGAGCTCCGCTACAAGGTTCTTGGTGAAGCGGAATTTGCGATTCTCTGTGATGCCGACCTGATCTTCCTGGATCGATTTGACGAACTGATCGAAAAAGCGGAGAAGGGAAGTGGATTCTTCGGGACGATGGCTTTTGCCTCTCCCTTCGCGGGCCAACCGGAACGGACCAACGATGACTGGTGGCAGTATGTCGCAGAACTGGTCGGAGTGAAGGAGTTACCCCTCGACGAAGAGTATCCGCTCCCCGGAATGGGAGGAGCCTTCGAGAGTGACGGTAAAAACTCGCCCCCCTATTTCAATTATGGATTTATCCTGGGACGTCCTGCTGACTGGAAAAGAATCGACGACCTGAACCGCGAGGTCATTGCGAAACTGACGAAGCACATGAAGTCCCGCTTCTATGCGCAGACTGCTTTTACCCTGGCGAACTGCAAACTCGGCATTCCCATGACCGTAGTGGATACGAAATACAATTTTCCGAATTTGCCTCTCATGGAAACAGAGCGGCCTGATTCCCTGGAAGATGCCAGAGTGGCCCACTTCGCGGTGACGAATGTTTTGAATCGTGACGAGATGTTCTGCGGCCGCGAGGCAAGTGATGTTCTGACGAACCGAAACGATTTGAGCGGATTGAATCTTCGCATTCAACAGCGATACCGGGAGTTGCGGGAGGACAAGGAATTCCATGCCGTGGAGACCTGGTTCGACCAGGCGGAAACGGTAAATATGATGCCTTCGAGGTCTGCTTGCGTTCTCGAGTTGGACTCTCGCTTTGCAGAAAGAACGTGGGGTCCCTTCTATATCCTGTGCGGAGACGGCGAAGAGAGCTTTCAGCAACTCGTACATCTTTTCCGGGGAACGCATCTTCTCGGGACTCCTAATGATCAGGCAGGGGCGCTGCGTGACTCGAGCCGGAAACATTGGCCGGTGGAGCATCCCCAACGCTACCGCTGCGAATGGGAGAAGGACGAATACTTGTCGAGAGTTGTTGCTGAAGAGGCCTCCGGAAATGGTGTCTTCGGGTTTTCTATTCCGGAAGAGGCCTTCGAAGAAACCCTCGCTGAATTCGATCGCCTTCCGCCCGGTAAAGGAGCTGCGTCGGATGAAACCAACCCTTTAGCCCGCCAGTTTCCCGGTATCAAGGCCATCACTCTGGATGACAGGAAGTCCTTGTTTCGCAGCAATTGGAAGTCGCGCCTGCAGAAACTTGGGGTGGAAGTGCTGCCCCTGAGATCTTCGGAATTGGAGCAAAATCCGGAGGCGACGTTGAAAAAAGTGTTGGAGTTTCTGGGAGTTTCCTGGGCTCATCTCCGCATTGCAGAACCGGCGAAGTAGGAGGGCGACTGCAATCAGGCTTTTGAGAAAGCGAAGATGGCCACTTGCAAGTGCGCCGACTTGGATTTAGAGACCCCGATTCAGTGAGGACGGGCGATAAGCTTTTGAACGAGAACGAATCAAGAATTTACCTATGAAGAAAGCATTGATAACAGGCATAACCGGGCAGGATGGTTCCTACCTGGCGGAACAGTTGTTGGAAAAAGGTTACGAAGTTCACGGTGTGATTCGCCGGGCCAGTTCCTTCAACACTGGACGCATTGATCATCTGATCGAGGATGAGGAAATCTACAACTCCCAGATGTTTCTCCATCACGGGGATCTGACGGATTCCTCGAACCTCAACCGGACTCTCGAAAAAGTAGCCCCGGACGAGATCTACAACCTCGGAGCTCAGAGTCACGTGAAGGTTTCCTTCGATGTTCCGGAATACACTGCTGAAGTGGACGGCATGGGAACGCTTCGCTTTCTTGATGCGATCAAGGAAACGGGCATGGAAAAGAAGGTGCGATTCTACCAGGCCTCTACCAGTGAGCTCTATGGAAAAGTGCAGGAAGTGCCTCAGTCGGAGACGACACCGTTTTACCCGCGTTCTCCTTACGGTGTCGCGAAACTTTATGGTTTCTGGATCGTGGTGAATTATCGCGAGTCCTACGGGATTCACGCTTCGAACGGAATTCTTTTCAATCACGAATCACCCCGTCGCGGTGAAACGTTTGTTACCCGTAAGATCACGCGTGCCGCCGGCCGGATTCAGGAAGGATTGCAGAAGAAGATTTTCCTCGGGAATCTCGATGCCAAGCGCGACTGGGGTTATGCTCCGGAATACACCGACATGATGTGGCGCATTCTGCAGCGTGAAGAACCCGATGATTACGTCTGCGCCACCGGCGAAATGCACACGGTCCGCGAATTCTGTGAACACGCTTTCCGTGCCGTGGGAATCGAACTCGAGTTCAAGGGAACCGGTGTCGATGAAAAGGGAATTGATTCGAAGAGCGGCGACGTCTTGCTCGAAGTGTCTCCGGATTATTTCCGTCCTACCGAAGTGGAGGAGCTACTCGGGGATCCATCAAAAGCCGAGCGCGAGTTGGGCTGGAAACCGGAAGTGACTTTCCGAGACCTGGTTACGATCATGGCCAAAGCCGATTGGGACCTCGCGAAGAAAGAGCTCCGGCTGAAGTCCTGATCTCCCGTATCCCGGAATCGGAGGAAGCAAAATACGTGAAATGCCAAGTGGTTCTCATTGGAAACGATCTCTCTCGAGATGGCTTTCCGGGAACCCGGCGTGGATCGATCAGCTGGATCCGAAGATTCTGCCGGTGTTTGTCCATCTACCGAAAGCGGGCGGAACCAGCATCAATGATTTCCTGAAGCGAGTTTACGGTCGCGGGTTTCTGAATGTTTCCAATCATGCCCGGGAGTGGAAGCAGCGCCGAACTTCCCCGGATGGGGTGAGATGTCTCGCAGGACACTTTAAATTCGGCTATCACCGGGCCCTGGGGCGTTGTGGAGAGAAAGACTGGCCGAAGGATGGGCTCTTTACCGGGAGGGATATTCGGTATGTGACGGTGGTTCGCGAACCGGTTGCCCGGGTGAAATCGTTTTACCGATATGTGAAAGCGGCGCCCAAACATCGCCTTCACAAGGCCACCATCGGGATGACGCCCCGCGAGTTTTTCGACTACCTCGAATCAATTGGTGTGGTAGAGCCGTGGAATCAGCAGTCGCGACGAATGGGGGGCAAGCCTGAAGACCGTTTCTTTCTCTGCGCTCCGCTCGACGAGTTGGATCGCTTTGTCGAGGTATTAGGCGCGGCATTGGGCTGGCCATCAGAATTGCAGGTGCCGCATTCTAACAAGACGCGCAAGCCGCGCCGGGAAGACGATGGGTTCGATCCGGAGCTGGTTTCGATGATTGAGGAAAGGTCGGCGGAGGATTCGGAACTCTTTCTCGAAGTTAGCGAACGATTCAAAGCGGGGGATTTTCCCGCATTCCGGATTTCTTCCTGATCGGCGTCTATTGCCATGAGTCCTCCGCGTTTCACCATTATTACTGTTTGTCTCAATGCCGGTGAAGCGCTGAGTGAAACCCTCCAAAGCGTGCTTTTGCAGGATTGTGAAGATTGGGAATACCTGATCAAGGACGGGGGATCGACGGACGGATCACTGGACCAGGTTCCGGACGATCCCCGGATACGAATCGACACCTCGCCGGAAAACGGGATCTACGATGCCATGAATGTGGCTGCGAGCCAGGCTCGCGGAGATTACCTGAATTTTCTCAACGCCGGGGACCGTTTCCCGGACAGCGATGTGCTTTCCCGTGTTGCTGCCGCAGTAGATAGCGCAGACTGTCCCGAGTTGATCTACGGTGACTATTTTGACGAGCGGTCTGCCAAGGTAAGGGTGGCTGGTCCTGATTTTTCAAGACGGAGCCTCTATTTCAACGGCCTTTGTCACCAGGCGCAGTGGATTCGCCGGGAGACCTTCGCAAAGGCGGGCGGCCTCGATCTCAGTTACCGCTTTCGAGCAGATCACGAGCTCTTGTTGCGATTGGCGGAGTCCGGAGTAGAGGCGACTTATCTGCCTAAGGTTCTGGCTCTATACGACGGGCAGGGATTCTCTGCCCGGAAAGGGAACCGCAAGTCCCTGGACGAGGAATGGACCCGCCTGCGCCGGACCCGATACAAATCTTCCGAACGATTCAAATGGGGCTTCCGTGCGATGCTCCGCTTTCTTTGGCTGAAGCGCCTCATCCTCGATGTGGCGCTTCGTTGGTTTCCCGGATTGCTCAAACGCCGTGCCGAAAAGTCCTCCTGAGGATTCTTCAATGACTCCCTCTTCCTGCATCATTCTCTCGAGTGCCTTTCCTGATGATTTCACAGGAACCGGTTACGCCGTGCAGTCGATTCTTCCGACGGTTACTTCGATCTTTGGCCGGGTGAATTATATCGCGGTGGCAGCTGAAGAGGTTCAGTTCGAAGCTGATGAGGACCTTCTTTCGTCGGTTAAGTTTCATCATCCGCTTGCCGATACTGCTCCCAAATGGCAGCGTTTCCTGAAATCGGTCTTTTCAAAATGGCCGGGGACAGTGCAGCGCTATCGGAATCCGGGAGTGCTTGATACGCTGAGAACCTGCCTCGGTGAGGAGGACGAAACGGGAACAGTCATCATGGTGATGGACTCGCCTTTGTACTGGCCTTTGCTGGGTGACAAAGAATTGAGAAAGAGATTTGCCCGGGTAATTCTGTGGAGCCACAATGTGGCGGTGGATGCCTTCGAAGGACTCCTCCCTGAATTGAACCCATTGGCAAGGGCTTGCTGGAAGTGGGAGATACAAGGCCTGCGAAAGTATGAGGGGCGCGTTCTTGCCGACACCGATGTGTTGTGGACGATCACCAAAGAAGATCGCGATTCATACAGAGAGCTTTACCGGATCGAAGCGGACGAGGTATTCGGAATCCGAATCAGGCAATCGCGGTTCGAGCAGCCCATCCAGGGGGACGTGAACACATTGCTCTATCTCGGCTCCTTCGATATTCGAAAAAGTGTGGGTATTCGAAAATTCGTTTCCACTGGACTTCCGGCGCTCCGGGAGAAGTCCCCTGCGATGTCTTTGGTGCTGGGAGGCAAAGGCAGTGAAGCCTTCGCCTGCGTTGAAGAGGGCGTTCGAGGTGAAGGATTCGTGGAGGACGAAAATGCCTTCATGGCTCGCGGGTTGATATTCGTCAATCCTCAGGAATCCGGTTCCGGTTTGAAACTCAAATCCCTTCACGCCATGGCTGCGGGAAAAGTGCTCGTAACCACTCCGATCGGCGCTCAGGGCATTCCGGGAACGCCCGGAGTTCATTTTCTGGTGGGCGGTGATGCTGTCGCCATGGCCGGGGAAATCAGCAGGCATTGTTCCGATCCCGATTCTCTTCATGCGATTGCGACACAGGCACGGGCTTTGATCCGGGAACAGTTCAGCGAGGAAGCTTTCGATCACCGTGCTGCGGAGATTTTTCGCGAAATCTTCGAAGAAACGGACGTAGTCGATTCAGGAAGCCAGTAAGTTAGTCGAGTGAAGATTGCGTTTCTCAATACCTCTGTTCCGGTGGCTCCCGTTTGGGAGGACTCCTTTCTGCGTTTTCGCGAGAAAGGATACGAGCCCGTAGCCATTGTGGTGAAAGGGGAATACCGCATCGAATCCAAAGCGGAGCGGGGGTCTGTTACTTTTCAGATGATTCCCTGTCCCGCCATTTTCAGGAAACGAAAGCTGGTCCGGCACGCTTTGTTTGCCCTTTTATCCCCGTGGTATCTGTGGCGGAGCGGGGCAGAGGCTTGTGTATTCTTAACACAGCCTCCGTTCTTTCATGCGGTCGGGAGATGGGTGTGCCGCTTGCTTGGGATTCCCTATGCTGTTCACGTAATGGATGAGTATCCGGAAGTGCTATTCGCGGCGGAGAAAGTGAAGAGGTCAGGCTGGGTCGGGTATATCCTCAGATCACTGGCGGGAAAATCTTATCAAGATGCCCGGGGAATTGTCACTCTGGGACCTTGCGCCACCCGGCTGATGAGGAACTATTTTATTCCGGAACACAGAATACACGAGGTACCGAACTGGGCCTTTCGCGATATTCATTCGGTGAAGAAAACGGAGAATCCTTTTGTTTCAGAGCACGGCTTGCAGGACAAATTTGTCGTTCTCTATTCGGGTAATCTCGGCCTGGGGCATGAGATCGACGCCATCGCCCGTGTTGTAAAAGAGGCACAGCAGTATGACGATATCCTCTTTTTGTTTATTGGAGCGGGCAGGGGGATGGAGCTGTTGCGGGAGAAACTGAAGGAGCAGTCGAATGTTCGCTTTCTTCCATTTCTGCCGGAGTCGGAACTGGCGAACAGTTTGAGCGCTGCGTCGGTTCACTATGTGTCACTGCGCGAACCTTTTTCCGGAGTGATGGTGCCCAGCAAGATATACGGGTGTTTTGCTTCGGGGCGTCCTGTTATTTATGAAGGGCCTGAGGGGAGTACTGTTGCGGAAATGATTGGAGGAGCGAATTGTGGCGCGGTGGTCAGGAACGGGGACAGTGAAGGCTTGCTCAGCGCAATTCTGGAATACCGCAATAATCCGGAAAAACAGAAGGAAGATGGTTTGGCAGCAAAGCAAAGTTACGAAGCCGCTCACACGGCTGACATTTCTGCAGACCGGTATGTCGGTGTCGTGGAAGAGATGTTTCCGATAGAGAGGCTGCGGAAAGAGGGAAAGGATTCCGGGAACTGAAATGGCACGTAAGGATTCCAGCATAGAGACAGTATTCCTGATCGGGGCAGCGCGGTCCGGAACGAAGTTTCTCCGTGATATTTTTT
Organism: uncultured Verrucomicrobiales bacterium; assembly: GCA_913058215.1. Classification (GTDB taxonomy): domain Bacteria; phylum Verrucomicrobiota; class Verrucomicrobiia; order Verrucomicrobiales; family DEV007; genus Arctic95D-9. The sequence continues at coordinate 2,425 of CAJXQE010000102.1, read as the reverse complement.
CCGCTCATCCTGATATAGGAGTGATTCCCTACGATATCAATTTTACCTGGCGGCGTGGCAACGAGGATTATCCGGACGATGAAATGTCGCCGGAACTTTGCCGGCGGGAAGTCAGCGACTATCTCCGAAGTGAAATTCCGCGCAAGGGGAGGAAATCGAATTCGAACGCGGAAATCATCGTCGAGAAAACGGTATCCAATACTTTGCGTATTCCTTTCCTCCTGGAGGCTTTTCCGAAGGCAAAGTTTGTGATCCTGACACGGGATGGGAAACCCGTCGTGGAATCGGCGGCGCGGGTCTGGACGGAGACTCCTTCTTTGACCTATCGCCTCAAGAAACTCTGTTTCGCTGGTATTCCGGAATGGAAATACCTGTGGTGGTATCTCCGAAACATGATGACAGGCGGGAAGCGGGAGGATGCGAAGCCGGTCTGGGGTCCTCGCTATCGGGGCATCGAGGACGATCTTCAAACGGAGCCGCTTGAAGTCGTGTGCGCCAGGCAATGGGTGGCCTGCAACGAAGCGATTCTGAGAGATCAGGAAACGATTCCTGAGGATCAGAAGTTTCAGATCCGTTACGAGGAGTTGGTCTCCGATTCCAGTGTGCTGGAGGAACTTTGCGACTTTATCGGGCTGAAAAATGCTGAAACGGTTCTGTCGCGATACGGGGACTCGGTGGAATCCGGAATGAACAATAAATGGGAGAAAGCATTTTCTGCTTCGCTACTGAGCCAGCTCAGTCCCATTATGAATCCGGTTCTCTCGAAGCTGGGATACACCGAATTGCGAGAGTGAGTTTTTTGATGTGACTGATTGCTTGAATGAATAAATGAAGATTCCTTTTCATAGACCCGATATCGGGGAGGCGGAAATTGCAGAAGTCGTGGATTCACTGCGGAGCGGATGGTTAACCACCGGCCCGAAAGTGAAGCGATTCGAAGAGGACTTTTCCGAATACATCGGCAAGGACCACGCGGTTGCTTTGAACTCCTGTACGGCCGGATTGCATCTCGCTCTCGAAGCTCTCGGGATTCAGGAAGGTGACGGCGTGCTTGTCCCGACGATGACGTTTGCCGCCACTGCTGAAGTGGTTCGCTACCTCGGAGCGATACCGGTTTTTGTGGATTGTCAGAAAGAAGACCTGAATCTCGATGCGTCCACATTGGAAGCACGTCTTGTCTCGGCGGAGGAGCAGGGAATTCCTGTGAAAGCGGTCATTCCCGTTCATTTCGCAGGGCAGATGGTTGATATGGCTGCCGTCTCCGAAGTAGCGGGACAGCACAATTTGAAGATCGTCGAGGATGCGGCTCATTGCTGTCCGGCACACTTCCGGGCGGACGAATCGGCGGAGTGGGAGCCGGTGGCACGACGCAGCGATGTGGCGGCTTTTAGTTTCTACGCCAATAAAACGATCACAACGGGGGAAGGCGGGATGGCTCTGACCGACGACGAAGGGCTCGCAGACCGGATGCGGATCATGGGCCTTCACGGGATGTCACGCGATGCCTGGAAGAGATACACGGCCAAGGGCACGGCCCATTACGATATTGTTGCCCCGGGATACAAGTACAACATGACTGATGTCGCGGCGGCGATCGGGATTCACCAACTGAAACGGGCGGATGAATTGCACGCTGAAAGGAAACGTCTGGCCGGTCTTTACTCGGAAAGGTTGGGAAAGGTGGAGGCCATTTCTCCTTTGGAAATTAACTCGAACAGGATTCACTCCTGGCACATCTATGTGGTTCGGATCGACTTGAAAAAATCAACCCGGACGCGGGACGAGGTCGCATCTTATCTTCGTGAGCGGGAGATTGGAACGAGCATTCACTGGTGTCCGCTGCACATGCATTCCTACTACCGGGATACATTCAAATATCAGCCTGAAGATTTCCCCGTAGCCAGGCAGATGTTTGATGAGATACTGACACTGCCCCTTTATCCGGGAATGACGGAATCCCAGATTGATGCGGTCGTCGAGACGCTGGAGGCTGCTGTTCAAGGAGAAAAGTAATGGAACGACACCGTCCTTCAAAAACCCTGTTCGATTTTGTTTTCAGCCTGATTCTGATCCTATTTTTTGCGCCCTTGATGCTGGTAATCGCTCTGGCTGTGAAGTGTTTTGACGGGGGGAGTATTCTGTTTTCTCAGGAGCGTGTTGGAATCGATGAAAAACTGTTTTCGATTTATAAATTCCGATCCATGTCAGAAGCCATTGAGGGTGATACCCGGCAGGTAACAGCATCCGGCGACAAGCGGATCACACCCATCGGGAAGATTCTTCGGCGAACCAAGCTTGATGAGATGCTCCAGCTTTTCAATATCCTCAAAGGGGATATGTCCTTTGTCGGTCCAAGACCGGAGGTTCCCAGGTATGTCTGTCTCTTATACACATCTCCGAGCCCACGAGACCGAGGCTGATCTCG